>NZ_JBFBBE010000189.1:1507-12643 GCF_040682555.1 Streptomyces sp. NPDC051172 | reverse complement strand
GCCCCTGGACGGAAGGGGATGGGGCGGGCGGCCGGTGGCTCGGCGGCGACGGGGGGGGCGTCTCCGAGCCGGTCCCGCCCTTGCTCAGGGGGCGGGCGTCTTCGGCGCCACTACGCCGCCGTAGGAAAGCAGCGCGAGCAGGAACGCGGCGACCGCGACGACGAAGAGAAGCTGGGCGGCTACCTGCCTCCAACCGATGCGGGTTCGCCGCCGGCGCGGCGGCCCGGCCACCTCCTCAGAGGCCACACCCAAGCCGTCGAGGATCACAGGTCGGCCGGTTTCACGGCGAGTTCGGCCCAGCAGCGCTTGCCCCATGGGCGGCCTGCGGGGCCGAGCCGGTCGTAGCCCCACCGATCGCTCATGGCCTCGACGAGAACCAGCCCGCGCCCGCTCTGCTCCTCGTCCTCCGGGGTCCGCAGGTCAGGAAGCCTGTGGGGAGCGCGGTCGAGGACCGCCAGGCGCACGCGTTCGTCGCCAAGCCGGTCGACGGTGACCCGTACTGATGGGCCTGAGGCGTGACGTACCGCGTTGGAGACGAGTTCTGCCATCACTACGGCGGCCGCCTTGGTCATCTCTTCCGGAAGGCCCCATATGGCGCAGGCAGTGCGGACCAGGCCACGGGCCAGGGGCGCCGTCGCTTCGATGCGGGGGTGGGTTTCGCTGTAGCCGGGGTATCCCTTGGGGCGGGGCTTGGTCGCCGTCATCGTCATGGATCACGCCTTGGTCCGGGGGCGGGGGGATGGTCCGCCCCCGGCAGAGAAACAGGGGGCGTACCGCCGTCGCACAATTGCCCGAACTCCCTTTGCAGCGAGGGGCGTTGTGCTGTCACCAGTCAACGATCACTGTGTGACGTGGGACCATCACAGATGCGGCACCCGCATACGGATATGCGCTCAGCGGGTACGGGTAGGCGCGCGGTGCCGTGGAGACTCGTAGCTTGGGGGTAGGTCGTGGAGTTCCAGACAGGGCCGATCCGAGAGGCATCCCGGACCGGGGATTACGGGCGAGTGATCGAACTCGTCCGCATCGACCGGCGGATCACGCAGACCGCCTTGGGCCAAGCCCTGGGCATGAGCCAGTCCGCCGTGTCCCGTCTGGAGAAGAAGGGAACCTCGGCCTACAGCATCAATATTCTGGCGGCGGCTGCCGCGCACCTGGAGATCCCGCCGACATTCGTCGGGCTCGCCGACAGCCACCCCCAGACCCACGCGAAGGACGGGTCTGACGACGTGGACCGACGCCGCTTCCTCGGCGGGGCCGTGGCCGTGGCCGCAACCCCGGCTCTGGCCGCACTCCCCGACACAGCCGACACCACCGGCGGGCAGGCGGCAGCTCTCCGACTCAGCACATCCGCCTACAGACGGCTCGACGGCTCCACCCCCTCCCGGGACCTGGAAGAGTCCGTACGCGCCCACGTGCGCCTGATCCAGAGCATCACGCGCGACGCAAGCCCCGAGCAACGTCTCCACCTCGCGGCTGTCGGCAGCGAGGCGGCGAGTCTCGCCGGCTGGCTAGCGTGGGACATGGGCGACAACGGCAGCGCACGCACGTGGTACGGCTCCGCGATCAAGGCCGCCAAGGCGGCAGGCAACCCGCTGCTGACGGCCTACCAGACCGGCAGCCTGGCCCAGTTCGAGGCCCACGCGGGTAACGGCGTGCAGGCCCTGAACCTCGCAGCGAAGGCCCGCCGCGCGCTCGGCGACCGGCGTCCCGCCATCGCGGACGCATGGCTCTCCAGCGTCGAGGCTCTGGCGCATGCGGCTGCCGGAGACCGACGCCGTGCCGACCGGTCGCTGACATCGTCACGGGCCGCTGTCGCCACCCTGGACGGGCAAGAACCGCCTCCATGGCCATGGGTGTTCACCTTCACCGAAACGAAGGTCGCCGCCGCTCGAGTGGCCTGCGGCGCACGGCTCGGCCTCGCTGACTGGGTGCTCTCCGAGGACACCGAGGCGCTGGCCACCGGCCATGAAAAACAGCGCGCGCTGCTGGTGCTCGACATCGCCTCCGGTCATCTCGCCTCAGGACGCGTCGAGGCGGCGTTCGCTCTCGCCTCCCGCGCGCTGAACACCGGGCTCAAGTACCGGTCGGGACGGATCGTGGAACGGGCGCGCACAATGCGCCGTACCCTCACGACCAGCACACCACCCAAGGTGGTGCGGGACTTCGACGAGCAACTGCACGGCGTCTACTTGTGAGGAGATACAGAGTGCGGGTGGGGATCACGGGACACCGCGGACTGAGCGCCGAGGTCGAGGAACGGGTGCGGGCGATGCTCGACGAGGCGGTACGCGACTACGACGCCTCAGAGCTGGTCGGGGTCTCCTGCATCGCCGACGGTCCCGACTCCTGGTTCGCGGAGGCTGTCCTGATGCACGGCGGGCGCCTCGAAGTCGTCATTCCTGCCACCAAGTATCGCGACAGCCTTCCCGAGTGGCATCACGACACGTACGACCAGCTGATCCGACAGGCGTCTGACGTGCACGAAACCGGCATGACCGAGTCGACGTCCGAGGCTCACCAGGCGGGCAGCGAAATCCTCGTCGGGCTGGTCGATGAGCTGCTGGCCGTGTGGGACGGGAAGCCTGCGCGGGGGTATGGCGGGACGGCGGACGTGGTGGACTACGCCGAACGCAACGGGGTCCCTGTACGGGTGTTGTGGCCGGGGGGAGCCTCACGCTGAACGGCGTTATGGCAGCCCGACTCTGGGGACGGCCTGTGTACGCGGTGATCAGTAGTGTCGTGGCCAACAACCGTGCGCGGGTGCCGTGAAACTCCTACGCCGAAGTGAGCCCTCCCCAATCTCCTACGATCAGGTGCGGCAGCCCGGGCGCTGCCCGACCGCCTCCCCGTGATCTTGGACAGCCAAGAGCTCTCGCCCTGCGGGCGACGGAAGTTGGAGAACATCCAGTACGCGATCCGCCTCGCCGAGGCGTGAGAGGAGCCCCACGGTGTCCGAGGACCTGACCGCGGTCGCCCGTTTCCTGTACGAGGCGGGCACGCTGAAGAACACGGCTCGCACCGGATGGTGGATGGCCGGCGTGCAGCATCCCGAGTCAGTCGCCGAGCACTCTTGGCGCACCGCCCTCATCGCCACGATCATCGCGAAACTGGAGGGGGCCGACCCGGCCCGGGCCGCGTTCCTTGCCGTCTGGCACGACTCCCAGGAGAGCCGCACCGGGGACGTCAACCACCTGGGCAAGAAGTACAGCGGCGGCGAGGCCGACCCCCGCGATATCACCGCCGACCAAGTGGCCGGTATGCCCGAGCTCCTGGCCGAAGCCGTACGCGATCTGGTCGCCGAGTACGAGGCCAAGGAGTCCCCGGAAGCGGTCTGCGCGCGAGACGCCGACAAGCTGGAGTGCATGATCCAGGACATCGAATACCGGGACCGGGGCTATGCCAATGCTCAGCGGTGGATCGACAACAGCCGGCGGCGGATCGTCACCAAGACGGGCCGTGCGCTCGCTGACGCGGTCCTGGAGGCAGGTTCCCTGGATTGGCTGCGCGTGGCGCTCGGCGAGTGAAGACTCCGCATGACTGAACCCTCCCCCGCCCCCTCCGCGTGATCGACATGCTCACCTAGGATGGCGAACACCATCTCAGCGGCCCGACGGGCTTCCTGATCCGCTTGCGCGGCGGACATCGGAGGACATGCCCCCACCCGCACGAGCCTTCTTCGTGCTGCCTGGGGGCATTTTCTCGCTGTTCCGTGAGTCCGCGGCGTCCGTGGCCGGCCACCTCCTCGAAGGGTCGCTGGCGCTGCATCTGACCGAGAACTTCCGTCACCAGCATGACCGGAGCCCCGCACAGGCGGAGATACGGTCCTTGGAACGCAGCCTCCCCGCGCTCGACAACGCGCTCATCGAAGCCGGGCTCGACGACGTGGAGGTCATCGTCGAGTACAGCCTGCCCCTCACCAGCAAGCGCGCGGACGCCCTGCGCTCCGGTGCCCACCCGACAACCAACCAGCCGTCGTACGTCGTTGTCGAACTCAAGCAGTGGAGCCCGGCCTACCCATCGGAGGACGGGCCGCTGCTGTGTCGCATCGACGCATACGCGCGTGACGTCCACTCCGTAAGCGACAGCCGGGTCCGGTCGGCCGTAGCTACCGGGCCCGTCTCCCCGCTCTCCGGAGATTGGGACCCCGCTCCCCACATCCTGCCTGTGGTGCCGAAGACCGACGCAGAAGACCGGCCGCCGGTTAGGCTGTGCGGGCGATCACGCTGCACAAACATCGACGACCTCCCGAAAGGCGGTATCACCCCATGAGCAGCGCAGGCGGGGCGTCTCAGGCACCAGACCCCCGACTTGTACGCCTGGCCGGGCAGTCCCGCAACTTCGGCTTCCTGCTGCCGCATCTTCCGCTGCTCGTCGCGTACGGAACCGCCGCCGAGAGTCATGTCTTCAGCGACCCGAACACGTCCCTGATCAAATCCCGTCAGTTCGCAGAGGCAATGGCGGCCGACCTGGTCAGCCGCGGCCGGGTCCGGGTGGAGGGCAGCACCCAGTTCGACAGGTTGCGTGCTTTGGATAAGGAGGGCTACCTCCACGGCGACGTGGGCACCGCCTTCCATGAGGTGCGCACTCTCGGCAATGGAGCGACCCATGCGGGACTCGACAGCGCCGACGACGCCTTCCGGGCCCTGCGCACCTGCTTCCGGCTCGCGGTCTGGTACCACCGGCTGCTCACCGGCTCGCGCGAGCAGCTGCCGTTCGTGCCGCCCAGCCCCGACCGCACCCCGGCCGCTGAGAACGAGCGCCTGCTCCAGGACGTCGCCCAGGCCCGCAGGGATCTCGAAGAGGCCCGCCTCAGCTACCACGACCAGGCATCCCAGGCCCAGGCCGAGCAGGCCGCCCGGACCGCTGTCGAGCGCGAGCTGGCCCAGGCGCAGGCCGAGCGTGAAGAGCTGGCCCGTGCCGTCTCGGCAATGCAGGACCAGCTCAAGGAGTTCCAGGCTGCAGCCGAGGCCACGCGGATCGGCCGTAGGCGCGCCGACCGCACCGACCGGGCAGCCGCGTCGGCCGCCGTTGCCGAGCGTGCCCGTCTCCTCGACAACGCGGAGCAGGCCTCCCGCGAACCCCTCACCGAGGTACAGGTCCGCGAGCGGCTCGACGCGATGCTCAGGGCGGCTGGCTGGGACGTCCAGAACGGAGGCGCGAACCTCAACCTTCACGTCCAGGGGGACCGGCGAGGCAACGGCGTCGCCGTTCGCGAGGTCACCACTGCCAAGGGCCGCGCCGACTACGCCCTCTACGTCGACCGCAAGCTCGTCGGTGTCATCGAGGCCAAGCGCGAGGGCGCCGACCTGTCCGCCGCCGAGGCACAGGCCGACCGTTACGCCGACCATCTCACCGACGCCCAACAGCGCCTCAACGCCTGGCGTACCCCGCTTCCGTTCCGGTACGTGAGCGATGGCGGCGAGACTCGCTTCCGGTCTGTCCTCGACCCGGATTCCCGTACCCGCCGCATCTTCTCCTTCCACCAGCCGCGCACCCTCGCCCGCTGGATCCGCCAGGCCGAGGAGGACGAGCAGGCCCCCAGCTACCGGGCCCGGCTGCGCTGGCGCATGCCCGACCTCGACGAACGCCCGCTGCGCCCGGCGCAGGTCAAGGCGGTGCGCGGCGTGGAGGACTCGGTGGCACTTGGCAAGGGCCAGCACGGGATGGGGCAGTCCCGTTCCCTCGTCCAGATGGCCACCGGCGCCGGCAAGACGTTCACGGCCGTGACGTTCTCGTACCGGATGCTCAAGTACGCGCGCGCCGAGCGCGTCCTGTTCCTCGTCGACCGCAACAACCTCGGTGTGCAGGCCTTCGCCGAGTTCGAGAACTTCAAGACCCCCGACACCGACCGCAAGTTCGCCGACCTCTACAACGTCCAGCGCCTCGGCGCGGAGGGCATCTTCGCCTCCTCTAAGGTAGTCATCTCCACCGTCCAGCGCCTCTACATGGAGCTCACCGGTGCGAGCCTGCCGGGCAGCGACCGCGGCGACGGCGAGATCGACTACGACGTCGACGTGCCGGGCGGTATCGAGGTCGGTTACAACGCGGACATCCCCCCGGAGGCCTTCGACCTCATCGTCGTCGACGAGTGCCACCGCTCCATCTACGGCAAGTGGCGCTCCGTCCTCGAGTACTTCGACGCCCCCATCATCGGCCTCACCGCGACTCCCGTCGCCCAGACCTTCGGTTACTTCAACGGCAACCTGGTCAGCGAGTACTCCTACCAGGAGGCGGTGGCCGACCGGGTCAACGTTGACTTCTCCGTCTACGAGATCGAGACGCGGATAACGGCCGAGGGCGGCGTCATTGCGCACGGCACGATCCCGGTCCGTGACCGCCGGACACGCCGCCAGCGTTACGAGGACATCGACGAGGACATCGAGTACGGCGCCAGCCAGGTCGGTGTCGGCGTTATCAGCAAGGATCAGCTCCGTACGGTCGTCCAGACCTTCCGCGACCGCCTGTTCACGGAGATCTTCCCCGAGCGGGCGAAGCACGATCCGGCCACGGGCGCGCTGCGGTGGGACGAGATGTACGTGCCCAAGACACTGGTCTTCGCCAAGAACGACAATCACGCCGAGGAGATCGTCGAGGTTATCCGCGACGTCTTCGGCAGGGGCAACGCCTTCTGCGCGAAGATCACCAGCGCGGCCCGCAACGCCTCCGAGCGCCTGGCCGCCTTTCGTAACCTCCCCGAGCTGCGCATCGCGGTCACCGTCGACATGATCGCCACGGGCACGGACGTCAAGCCCCTGGAGTGCCTGCTGTTCCTCAGGGACGTCAAGAGCTGGGCGTACTTCGAGCAGATGAAGGGCCGCGGCGCCCGGACCCTGTCCCTCACGGACTTCGAGAAGGTCACCCCCGGCGTCGGTCCCAAGACCCGATTCGTGATCGTCGACGCGGTGGGTGTGACGAAGAAACCGAAGGTCGACGCGGCACCGCTGGAACGCCACACCGACAAACAGATCAGCCTGGAGAAGCTGCTGCGCAAGACCGCCGCGAACACCATCGAGGAGGAAGAGGTTTCCACCCTCGCGGCCCGCCTCGCCAAGCTCGACATCCAGATGACTGACGAGGAGCGCGTCGAGGTCCAGCGCCTGAGTGGCGGACTGGAACTGACGAAGATCGTTCACGGGATGGTCGACGCCGTCTCGGCGGACCGGCAGCTCGAAGCCAGGGAGGCCGCCGAGCGCGCCGGCCGCGACCCCGAGCGCGCGGTACGCGACCTCATCGAGCAGGCCGTCCAACCCCTCGCCGCCACGCCCCCGCTGCGCGCCCGCCTCCTCGAGATGCGGCGCGCGAAGGACATCCTGTACGACGAGAACGGAGCCGACGAGCTTCTCCGCGCGGGGGCCGCGGTCGACGACAAGGACGCGGCGGCGGAGACGGTCCGTGACTGGCGCCGGTACATCGCGGAGAACCGCGACGAGATCGCGGCGATGTCCGTCGCGTTCAGCGCCAGCTCCGACGTGCCGCCGGGCGTCGCCATGGACCGACTCTACGACGTAGCCCGCAGCATCGCGCGCCCGCCGCGCGCCTGGACCCCGGACAGACTGTGGAAGGCGTACGAAAAGCTCGGCGAGGCGGTGACTGACGGAGCCACGCGCAAGCACACGGCCTCCGATCTGCTCTCCCTGCTGCGTTACGAACTCGCGGGCGGCGCCGCGCAGGGCGCCCCGGCACCACGCCCTTACGAAGAGCTGGTGCGCGAGCGCTACCAGGCCTGGATCGCCCGCCAGGAACAGCAGGGCGCACGATTCACCGAACGTCAACGCTGGTGGCTCGACCGTATCGCCGCGGCCACAGCCGAGCGTGTACGCTTCGACACCGCGGACCTCGATTACGCCCCTTTCACCTCGCGCAACGGAACGGACGGATTCCTCGCGGAATTCGGGGGGACACGGGCGGAACACATCATCAATGAGCTGGACAGGGAGCTGAGCGCGTGACGACCGACTCGGGCGTGGGGCCGGAGGGTCCGGGCTCCGGGGAATTGCCGGTGGGCTGGGGTCGAGCGACGCTTGGAGAGCTGGGCGAGTGGTTCGGGGGCGGAACGCCGTCGAAGAAGAACCCGGAGTTTTGGACTGACGGCACGATCCCGTGGCTTTCTCCGAAGGACATGGGAGAGCCTGTCCTCTCCGGCACTCAGGACCTCATCAACGAATCCGCTCTAGACGCCTCTCCGGTCAAGTTGCTCCCCGCTGGTGCGGTCGCGATCGTGGTCCGCTCCGGAATCCTTGAGCGTAAAGTTCCCGTTGCGTACGTCCCGTTCAAGGTGACTCTGAATCAGGACATGAAGGCCGTCGTTCCATACGAGGGGATTGACGGTAGGTGGCTGGCCTTCATCATCGCCTCGCAGGAGCAGCGCATCCTCGCGGACTGCCGGAAAAGCGGTACGACTGTTGCGTCGCTTGAGGTGTCACACCTGATGGAACTGGAGATCCCAGTGCCACCCCTCGCCGAACAGCGCCGCATCGTCGCCAGGCTGGACGAGCAGCTGGTGTACATCGAGGCGGGAGAAGGGGCTCTCAGCGTCGCGGGCGCAAAAGGGGAGCGTCTTCTTCAGGTCGCCCTTCACGATACTCTGCGTG
The DNA here is from genome assembly GCF_040682555.1 of Streptomyces sp. NPDC051172. Lineage (NCBI taxonomy): Bacteria > Bacillati > Actinomycetota > Actinomycetes > Kitasatosporales > Streptomycetaceae > Streptomyces > Streptomyces sp. NPDC051172. Next base: position 4,049 of record NZ_JBFBBE010000189.1, on the reverse strand, counting down.
GAAAACTCGTTCCCGAAGACCTTTCCGAGGGAGATGCGCGGCTTCTCGTGCCGGACTCTGTCGCCCTGGACAAGGGGCCTTGGGATATCCCCGATGGATGGCGATGGGCAACAATAGGGAACCTTTTTAAGGTCGCTGTTGGATCAACTCCTTCGCGCGATAATTCGGCCTACTGGGGTGGCGATGTCCCCTGGGTGAGCAGTGGCGAGGTGTCATTCGCTCGCATTTCGTCCACGAGAGAGTCAATTACGATTGATTCGATCGCCAATCCCGAGGCTCGGATTCATCCGGCAGGAACTGTGATGATTGCGATGATTGGTGAAGGGCGGACGCGAGGGCAGGCTGCAATCCTCGATATTCCTGCAGCACACAACCAGAACTGCGCATCGATCCGCGTCTCGGAAACCGAGATCCTGCCCGAGTTTGTATACTACTTTCTTATGGCTCGCTATAAGGAAACGCGCAGGGAGGCCTCAGGCGGTAATCAGCCAGCTCTCAATAAAGGGAAGATTCAGAACCTCGAAATTCCCATTCCGCCAGTCGGTACGCAGCGCAATATAGTCGCTCGCGTGCAGGAACTAGAAGATGATCTGCGGGGACTGCGAGAGGCGGTGGCTGACGGCTGGGCGATGGCTTCGAAGCTCCGTGGTGCTCTCCTCCACGCAGCCGTTACTGGAGCCCTGATGCCCCAGGACCCAGACGACGAACCCGCGTCCGTCCTCCTCGACCGGATCCGCGCTCAGCGGGCCGCCGTTGTCAAGCAGTCGCGGCGTACGCGTGTGTCCCGCACGACCTCCCCGGACGCCCCCCAGACCTCCGGCCGACCGGTCCCGGCCGGCACCCAAGAGGTACTTCCCCTGTGAGCACCGTCATGAGCAGCAGCACAGACACACCGGTCCCTGAGGATTCCGCCGAGGCGGCCTCTGCGGCACAGGACACGCCCCCCGCCCCGCGTGCGGCGGAACCGAGGACCAAGGCCGCCCCCGCAGCCCCGGCGCCCACCTCCACCCTCGTCAACCGCCTCTGGTCGTACTGCGAACTGCTGCGCCACTCCGGCGTCTCCACCCTCGACTACGTCGAGCAGCTCACATATCTCCTCTTCCTCAAAATGGCTGACGAGCGAGCCAGCCGCCCGGCGGCCTTCCGGCGCAACGCCCCCGAGAAGCCTCTCGTCCCCGAGGGCCGGGACTGGAAGAGCCTGACGACCCGGTCCGCCGAAGCGCTGCTCGATCACTACGAGTTCATCCTCAAGGACCTGGGCCAGCGCGGCGGCACCATGCTCGGGGAGGTCTTCACCAAGGCGCAAAACAAGATCCACGAACCGGCCGTCCTCGACCGCCTGATCAAGGACCTGATCGACCCATACACCTGGACCACCGAGAACCAGGACCTCAAGGGCGACGCCTACGAAGGCCTCCTCCAGCGCGGTGCAGAGGACCGTAAGACCGGCGCCGGCCAGTACTTCACGCCCCGCCCGCTCATCGACGCAATGGTCGACTGCGTCCAGCCGAAGCCCGGCGAGAGCATCACCGACCCGGCCTGCGGCACCGGTGGTTTCCTCATCGCCGCGCATGCCCACCTCGTCCAGCACTACGAGGACCAGCTGTACGGCGACAGAGGACGCGCCCTCCAGACCGGCGCGATCACCGGTTACGAACTCGTCCGCGAGACCGGCCGCCTGGCCCTGATGAACATGCTGCTGCACGGTATCGGAAGCTCCGAGGCCAAGCCGCTCATCACTTTCCAGGACTCCCTGGCCCGCCCCCCGAAGCGGCACTACGACATCGTGCTCGCCAACCCGCCCTTCGGCGTCGGCTCGGTGACTGGTGAGTCGTACACCTCCCGCACCGACTTCTGGGCGCCGACTACGAACAAGCAGCTCAACTTCGTCCAGCACATCTACAACCTGCTGAAGACCAACGGCCGAGCCGCCCTCGTCCTCCCCGACAACGTCCTTTTCGAAGGCGGCGCTGGGGAATCCATCCGCAGGAACCTCCTCAACCTCTGCGACGTCCACACCCTGCTGCGCCTGCCCACCGGCATCTTCTACGCCAACGGCGTCAAGGCCAACGTCCTGTTCTTCGACAAGACCGGCCAGCGCACCGGAGGCCGCCCGGGTACGCGCCAGCTCTGGGTCTATGACTTCCGGACGGACCAGCGCTTCACCCTGAAGCAGCGCCAGTTGGGCCGACAGCACCTCGATGGCTTTGTCGCCGCGTACCACTCCGGGGGTACGGACTTCAGCAAGCGCACACCGAGTGACCGCTTCCGCGCGTACGACTACGACGAGCTGATCGCCAGGGACAAGGTCAACCTCGACCTCACGGTGCTCAAATCCGACGCCGCCGCGACCAAGGAGTACGCGTCGCCGGACGTGATCGCCCAGGAGATCGTCGACGAACTCGAAGTGGCGCTGGCCCAGTTCACGGCCGTGGCCCGCGCCTTGAAGAAGGACGTACCGCCGTCGGCCGACGGCAAGTAGCCCCAGACGGCGGGCCGGTGGGTGGTGTTGTAGCACCCCGCCCCCCACCGCGCCGCAGCC
>NZ_JBFBBE010000189.1:0-1497 GCF_040682555.1 Streptomyces sp. NPDC051172 | reverse complement strand
CCGGTGGTTCTTAGAGAACCACCGGCCCGCCCTGCTCGCGTCTCCGTGCTCAGAGCTCGCCTGCGATCACACCCGCCCGGAACGCTGCCCACTCCGACACGGTGAACCGAAGAGGTTCCCGCTCAGGGTTCTTCGAATCACGTACGGCCCGTGCACCGTATGGCAGTTCGACGACCTCGACGCAGTCGTTCTCGGCTCCACCGGCTGTGACCTTGCGCCAGACCGCACCATTGAGTTCTTGGTCGTATAGCGGGTCTTCAAAGTTGAGCGGTGCGCGTTGGGTGTGTGCTGACTGAACGTCACGGTCCGTGGTGTGGCGGGTGGTTGTCGGCCCTGGATGCAGGGCGCCCGTGGTCCTGGGTGATCATTTCTGTTCTCTACGCAGAAGGATCACTGGGGAGCCACGGGCTTGGTCAACGATACGACGTTGCTGCTCGACCTCGACGGGGTGTCCGTCATACGGGTCGAGCGGTGCGAGGACGGTGGGCGCCGGGTCCACCTGGCCACGGCGGATGCCTCGGCCCGGGCCTGTCCGGCCTGCGGGGTCTTCGCGTCCCGGGTGAAAGGCTCCGCGACCACCCGGCCCCGAGACCTCCCTTACGGCGAGCGCGGGCTGGAGTTCGTGTGGCACAAGCGGCGCTGGTGGTGCCGCGAACCGGCCTGTCCTCGCAAGTCGTTCACCGAGCAGATCCCGCAGATCCCGGCCGGCGCCCGGCTGACCGGGAGACTGCGCAGTGCGGCCGGGGGCCGGATACGGGACGCCGGTTCCACGGTCATCCAGGCCGCCCGCGATCTGCACCTGTCCTGGCCGACCGTGATGGACGCCTTCAAGGCCGCCTCCCGGCAGGTCCTCGAAGCACCGCTGCCCGAGGTCGAGGTGCTGGGCATCGATGAGACGCGGCGCGGACGGCCCCGTTGGGAAAAGCATCCGGACAGCGGCAAGTGGCAGCTGACCAGGGACCGGTGGCACACCGGGTTCGTCGACGCACACGGCTGCGGCGGACTGCTCGGCCAGATCGAGGGCCGCACCGTCGCCGACGTGCTGGCCTGGCTGTCGACCACACCCCTGACCTGGCGCAACAGCATCCGGCACGTGGCCATCGACATGTCGGCCACCTACCGGGCCGCGATCCGCACCGGCCTGCCCCACGCCACCGTCGTGGTCGACCATTTCCACATCGTGCAGCTCGCCAACAAGATGCTGTCCCTGGTGCGGCGCCGCACCGCCGCCGAACTCCGCGGACGACGCGGACGCGCAACCGACCCGGAATGGAAGGCCCGCAGGCGTCTGCTGCGCAACCGCGAGGACCTCACCGACGAGCAGTTCGCGAAGATGTGGAACCCGCTGCTGGACGAAGGGAAGATCGGACAGACGCTGCTGACCGCCTGGATCGCCAAGGAATGAGGTGCCCCCGGCGGTGTGGACACGCTGACAATGGATCTTGCAGATCCGAGGAAGGGTGTCCTGGTGGGACGGAAGTCTCCGTATCCGGAGGA
>NZ_JBFBBE010000188.1:0-13047 GCF_040682555.1 Streptomyces sp. NPDC051172 | reverse complement strand
GTCCTGCGCGGCGAGAACAACTGGACCCTCAACATCGGCCTGTACAACTGGTCCGGCAAACGTCTCGAGTCCGGGGTCGACCTGACCAGTCTGGTCGGCAGGGATCCGGGCGGCGGCGCGTTCGTTCACCGGCTGCGGGTCACCAGGTGACCGGCAGCCTGCTCAGGGCGTGCACCATCATGCCGCTGGTCATGCTGAGGTTGCCGACCTCGTCGGCCAGGCCCAGCCGGGGGAAGCGGCGGATCAGCGAGGAGATGGCTATCTGCAGTTCCGCCCGGGCGAGGGCGGCGCCCAGGCAGAAGTGCGCGCCGTGCCCGAACGCCAGATGGGCTGAGGCCGACGGCCGCGCCGGGTCGAAGGAGCCGGCTGTCTCCCCGAAGCGGTCCGTGTCCTGGTTCGCGGAGCAGACCGAGGCGATCACACCGCTGCCCTTGGGGATGGTCGTACCGGCGATGTCGACGTCCTCCAGCGTGATGCGGAAGGGGCCGCCGTCCCCGATGGGGTTGATCCGCAGCAGTTCCTCCACCACGTGGTCGATCGTCTCGGGACGCTCCCGCACGGCGGCCAGGTGCTCGGGGTGCCTCAGCAGGGTCAGCACACAGGTGCCGATCATGCTGACCGTGGTCTCGTGACCGGCGACCAGCAGCGTGATGCCCATGGTGATCAGCTCGTGCTCACTGAGCCGGCCGCCGTCCTCGTCGTGGACGGAGACAAGGGCACCCATGAGGTCGTCGGTGGGTTCCTCGCGCTTGCGCTGCACCAGCTCGCCGAGGTACTGCACCATCGCCATCCGCTGCTCCAGCACCTCCTCGGCGGTGTGCGAGGTGAGCGAGACGAAGGCGTCGGACCAGGCGCGGAAGCGGTCCCGGTCCTCGAAGGGCACGCCGAGCAGCTCGCAGATGACCATCACCGGCAGCGGGAACGCGAAGACGGGGTTGAGGTCGACCGGCGGGGACAGCTTCTCCATCTCGTCCAGCAGTCCGTCGGTGAGCTCCTGGATACGGGGGCGCAGGTTCTGCACCCGGCGGGCGGTGAACTCACGCGAGACGAGCTTGCGCAGCCGGGTGTGCTCGGGCGGGTCCATCGTGAACAGGCTGCCGGCCATGGGCGGGGCCGCGGTGAGCCGCGGGGCTCCCTCGGCCAGCATCGCCGCCCGGCTGAACCGGGGGTCCGCGAGGACGGTACGGACGTCGTCGTAACGGCTGACCACGTACCCCGTGTCACCGCTGGGCAGCCCGACCCGGGCCACGGGGCACTTGCCGCGCAACTCCTCGTAGACGGGCGGCGTCTGCACGGCCGAGGGGCGGTGGAAGGGGTACTGGAGTCCGGTCTCCGTCCCGGTCTCGGGCTCCGTCTCGGTCTCGGCGCTGCGCGCTGAGGCGGTGTCCATCGTGTGGCCTCCGGTGCTTCGGAAGGGGCAGGCGTTCGGGACTGTCCAGCGAGGTTCGCAGCACCGGCTTGCGCGCCGATAAAGGCCGCCGGAACCGTCTCTTCCGCCCGTCCGCGCGCCGGGTCCACGCACGGCGACGGGCCCGCAGCCCCGGGGGAAGGAGGCTACGGGCCCGCGTAGGTGCGCCTGTTCAGCGCAGGCGGCCGTCAGGCGTGCGCAGGCCGTACCCCAGCGCGCGGGCGAGCGCGATGGCGGTCAGCCAGGACATCCCGAAGGTGAAGGGGGCCGCGATGTCGTCCGGGCTGTTCCCCAGGAACGAGAAGACCACCATGATCGCGAAGGGGATCAGCGGTCGGTGCAGCAGGTTGTACAACGGTACGGCCCTCGGGGGCAGTTGGCCCGGTCCGTGGGCCTGCCCGAGGCCGGCCAGCCGGGCCAGCTCGGGCAGGGCCGCGCCGAGGACGGCTGCCGGGATCACCCAGCCCTGGTGCTTCGCCGCCTCGAAGACGTCCCAGATCAGCAGCAGCGTCCCGAGCACTCCCCAGAGGAGGCGCACCGGTGTGGAAGCGGAACTCTTCGTGGCGCCGGTGGGGTCGGTCGTCACCATGCATCTCTCCTCGGTGTGGAGGCGGTCGGACAGCAGGAAAGGGGCGGACAGCGGAAGCGCTCCAACGGTGAAGGGTCCCGCGGCGCGCTGAAGTACCACTGAAGTCGCAGGTGGCGCCTGGGAATCGAGGTCACGCGCGGCCGGTCATTCCCCGCTGCCGAAGGGTTCCCATTCCGGTACGTCGACAATCTCCAGCACGGCACAGGTGCAGCTGAACCCGGAGCCACCGCCGACGAACAGCACATGGTCCCCACGGCTGAGCTCGCGCTGCTCCACCAGGTGGTTGAAGCCTGCGATCTGGTCGCCGGCGCCCAGATGGCCGACCTTGCGGGCGAAGTCCCAGGTGGACCGCTCCACGGGGAGACCGAGCAGCACCGGCACCTGCCACTCCAGCCGGCTGCGCCCGCTGGCCAGGGTCACCACCCGGGCCACGTCCTGCCGGCCGATACCGGCGTCGGCCAGCGCGGTGTCGACGACGGTGTTCATCACGGCGCCCACCCGCTCCGTGGCCTCCCGGACGCTGCCGTGGGCGCGAACGAAATGCCCCACACGGCCCAGCAGGTCCAGGGGTTCACCGGAGGGCAGAGGCCGCAGCCCGGCACCCCGTACGACCGCTTCGAGGGAGTTGTCCGACCCACTGGCGGTGGACAGCAGCCGCGCGAAACCGCCGGCGGCGGACAGCAGCAGCGCGGTGCCGCCGTCGCCGTAGACGAATCCGGGCTCGCTGCTCCACCTCCGTACCAGCGGTGCGCCGAACCGGTCCGCGGTGGTGACCATCGCGGCCCCGGTGCCCGGCTGGGCGGCGACCTGGCGGGCCGCGATCTCCAGTGCGCCGAGACCGCCGTTGCACTCCTGCTCGAAGCCGAACGCGGTCACGTCCCGGCCGAGGGCATGACCGGCGACGTACGAGGCCGCGGGCCACATCTCGACGCCCTGGAACCAGATGCCGCTGTGGATCAGCAGGCCCACCCGGGACGCGTCGAGGCCGGACCGCTTGAGTGCGGTCGTCGCGGCGTGGACCGCCATGTCCGGAGGGGCCGTCGACTCCTCGGCGACGGAGACGGACAGGATCTCGTCCGCCGCGTACTGATCCGCGTCGTACGCACCGGACTCCACGGCCGACCGGGCGGATTCGGGCTCACCGAGCCACACCCCCGTCCCTGCCACGTACACGCCTTCCCACCGCATGGTGTCTCCTCTCTCACCTTCATGTACTGGTCGGCGGCCGGCCGGGTCAGGCCGGTCCGACGGAGCTCTCGCGCAGGGCGGACACGATGCGCCACAGCGTGGCCGGTGTGGCGAAGGTGTCGGCCACCAACTCGGAGTCAGGGATGGCGATTCCATATGTCTGCTCGACCCTGACCAGGGTCTCCACCATCGCGAGCGAGTCCAGTCCTGCCGCCTTCAGGCTGCTGTCGGGCCGGAGCGGGCCCTTGGCGGCGAGCCGGGGCAGGAGGTCGAGCAGCAGTTCCTCGTACGCCTGGTCCCAGGGCGGGGCAGGGGTGTCGGTCAGGGCTGCGGCGGTCGTGTCGGTCATGGCGGCGGTGTCCTCCGTACGGGGTGCGGTGAGGGGCTCGGCTTCGTGGCGGCGCAGGGACAGGCGTGTGGCGGAGACGGTCTCGTGGCCGTCGAGGAGGATCTCGGCGGGTGCCGGATGGCCGAGGAAACCGAGCAGGCTCGCCGACAGTCCGTAGGCACCGACGTTGGGAAAGGCCAGCAGGTCTCCCGGGCGCACTCCCGGCAGTTCGGCGGCCCGGGCCAGGACGTCGGCCGGGGTGCACAGCGGGCCGGCGAGAGTGACGGTGGCCGGGGCGGAGTCGTCCGCCGGGGTCGCGCGATCGTGGTTGGCGGGGTCGAGCGGCCGGGCGGACAGCGGGAGCAGCCGCCCCAGGCCCGACAGGCCGCCCAGGTGGTTGATGCCGGAGTCGAGCACCGCGTACGCGCTGCCGCGGCTGTTCTTCACATCGGTGACAGTGGCTATCAACTGCCCGCTGTCGCCGACCAGATAGCGCCCGGACTCGAAGGCGACCACCGGCTCTCCGTCCCGCCAGCCCGGCAGGTGCTCGTCGAGCACGGCCGTCAGCGCCGCCCGCAGGGCCCCGTAGACCGGGCGCTCGCCGGGGGTCGCGTACGGCGCGGCGAAGCCTCCGCCCAGGTCGAGGAGGTGCAGCGGAATGCCGAGTTCCGTGCGTAGCCGGGCGGCGGTGCGCACGCTCTGCGCCAGCTCGGCGCAGAGGCCCTCCTCGTCCCGGGCATTGGTCAGCGGGAAGAAGTGCAGCCCGACGATCCGGATGCCCGGCGTCAGCAGCCGGGCCCGCTGCTCGGCCAGGTCGTCGAGGTCGAAGCCGAACTGCGAGGGACCGCCGGTCATCCGCAGCCCCGCCTGTCCGGGCGCCCCGGCCGCGTTGATCCGCAGCACGCAGTCCGCGGTGACGCCCTGCGCGTGCGCGGCGGCACCGATGCGCTCCAGATCGCCGAAGGACTCGGCGGAGAAGGTGCGCATCCCCGCCGCGATCGCCTCGTCGAGCTCGGCGCTCACCTTGCCGGGGCCGGAGTACATCAGCTCGGCGGCCGCGTGGCCCGCCTCCAGGGCCGCGGCCAGTTCACCGCGCGAGGTCACCTCGGCGCGGGCCCCGCCCCGGCGCAGCTCGGCGACGAGGCCCGGGTGCGGGTTGGCCTTGAGGGAGTAGTAGACGCGGCTCGGCTGCGGCAGAGCCGCCCGCAGGTCCTCCAGCGCGGCCCGCACCCTGGCCAGGTCGTACAGGTAGAGCGGGCTTCCGTACCGTTCGACGAGCCGGCGGACGGTCAGGTCGGCGGCGGGGTCGGCGGTCCGCCCGGAGACATCCCTGTCAGTGGTCATCGGTGTCCTCCACGAGCCGGCGGCGCAGCTCCTTGCGGTCGGTCTTGCCGTTGGGGGTGAGCGGGAGAGCGGGCAGCACATGGCAGACGTCCGGCACCTTGGCGGCCTCCAGGCGGTCGCCGAGCCGGGCCAGCACCTGCTCGCCGGTCAGGTCCGGCGTCTCGCCGACGACGAACAGGACCATGTCGCGGTCGTCCTCCGGGACCAGCAGCGCCGCCTCCCGCACGGCGTCGATGTCCAGCACGGCGGCCTCGATCTCGACGGCACTCATGCGCGAGCCGCGCCTCTTGAACAGGTCGTCGCGGCGCCCCTGGAAGTAGACGTGACCGTCCTCGTCGAGCCGGCCGTAGTCGCCGGTGTGCAGGGTGACCGGGCCGCCGTCCGCGGCGCGCCTGAAGCGCAGCGCGGTCTGTTCCGGGGCGCGCCAGTAACCGGCCATCACATGCGGGCCGCGGACCACGATCTCGCCGGTCTCCCCCGCCGCCAGCGGTCGTCCGTCGTCGTCGACGACGAGCACCTCGGTGCCGGGCAGCGCGGGCCCGACCGAACCGGGGCGGGCCAGGTCGCCGTCGGGTTCGAGGATGGTGATCCGCTTGCACTCGGTGGTGCCGTACATGGGCACCACCGCCGCGCCGGGGAAGGTCTGCCGCAGCGAGGCGATGAGCGGGGCGTTGAGCGCGGCACCGGTGTTGGTGAACATGCGGATGCGGGTGGGCCGGGTGTCACGGGACGCGAGGCGGACCAGGAGTTCACCGAGCGAGGGGACGAGCGGTACGACGCTTGCACCGTGGTCGCGGGCGAAGCCCAGCAGCCGGGCGTGGTCGGCGGGTCCGGACAGCAGGAGTTCGGCGCCGGCCAGCGCGCAGAGCAGGACCTGGTAGAGGCCGTAGTCGAAGGAGAGCGGGACGGCGGTGAGCACGACGTCGGCCGGGCGGTAGCCGAGCCGGGCCGCGATGGCGCGGGCGGCGAACACGACGGGGCCGTGCGGACAGGCCACCGCCTTGGGCGCCGAGGTGCTGCCCGAGGTGTAGATGAGCAGGGCGAGGCGGTCGGCGGGGACGTCGAGCTCGGTGCGGGCGGCGGGCTCGGCCGGTCCGGACAGATCCAGTTCCGTGGCGACGGCGACCGGCACCTCGGACGGCCAGCGCAGCCCGTCGGCGCCGGTCCTTTCCGCGCTCTCCACGACGATCAGCGAGGGCTCGGAGTCGGCGAGCACGGCCTTGAGGTGGAACGCCTTCATGCCGGGGTTGATCGGCACCAGGACGGCCCCGCGCCGCCAGGTCCCGTACAGCAGGGCGGTGAACCCACGCGCGCTGCCGACCCGGGCCAGCACCCGGTCGCCGGGCCGGATGCCGTGGCTGTCCAGGATCCGGGCGAAGGAGTCGGCTGCGGCGTCGAGTTGGGCGTACGTCCACGCGCCGTCGCGGTCGCGCACGGCCGGCGCGTCGGGGCGCCGGTCCGCGGCGGCCGTGAGGAAGACCTCCGCCGCGTTGGCCACCCGGGGGGCGGTCTCGGTGCCGGCGGCGTTGTCGATCAGGGCGGCGGGGGCGGATCCGAGTACGGTCGCGGTCATGGCTGCACCTCCGGTGTCTGCGGGTCCTGCGGTTCTGCGGCCGGCGACGCCCGGCCCGGTGTGCTGGGGACCCCCGGTACGGCGGGGCCGGAACCTCGGGCCGGCGCCCGGAGCGGGCCGTCGGCGCGGGGCACGGACGCCGCGCCGCGGCCGTCGGCGCGGTGCTCGGCGTACGGCGCCATCGGCCGCGAGGGGCGGCTCCGGAACCGGGCGGAGAGCGGTTCGGGGATCCGGACCCCCGTCCGCACCGCGTGGACGCAATCCCGGCGCATGGTTCTCCCATCGTTGGCTGACTCACCCGTGGAGGGCCGAACGTCACGTCGCCGTCGCACCACCGGTCGGGCTCGGGCCCTGCGGGAATCGTCGGGCGCGGTGCTTTGGCCCGGCTAAAAGGGACCCCGCGAGGACCTGCGCGACGGCGGGTGTGAACCGGCGGAGCAGTTGGCCGGAATCGTGTGCTCCGGTCAGCTCCGGGGGTCCAGGTCCAGCAACTGCTGTTCCAGGGCCCGTTCGGCCGGGGTGAGGGGGATGTCCGGTCGGACGCGTTCCAGGGGATGCGGGGGTGACGGGCGGGGCGGCTCGGCGGGGAGGTACAGCCACAGCTGGCCGTATGCGACCAGGCAGCGGTATGCCTCGCCCACGACGCGGGCGGTGTAGCGCACCACGAGACGGATCATCTGGGGACTTCCTCTCGACCCGTGCGGGAAGGGTCCCCGATGCTTGCGCGCGGAGCTAAACCGGCACTTGGGCCGGGCCCGGGATGGCGTGAAAAGTTCACCCTCGACAGATGACGGCAGCACTGTCTCCGAATCGCCGGCTCTCGCAGAATTTTCGCCACAAGGACAGTCGTTCGAAACACACCAAGCCGTCAGAAATACCTACGGGAAAGGTTCTCCCATGGTCAACGCAGTTCCGGCCGGCGTCCACCGTCTCAACGAGGGTTCCGCTCCGGCCGCCCGGCCCCTGGTGATCGAGGATCTGGACTCCCTGGGCCAGACCGACGCCGTACTGTTCTGCATCTGCATCGTCGCCGTCCCGACGGCCGAGGCCGGCGGACAGTTCGCGGCATGACCACAGTCGGGGGACACGAAGCCGGGACAGTGCTCCCGGACGACAGCACACTGGTGGGTTTCAAGCGCCATCTGAGCCCGGTCGTGGTTCCCGGTGAAGCGACCTATCTGGTCTCACGCCGTGGAGTGACCGCGCTGCGCGGCCCGCACGCGGAGGTGCTCGCGCCGCTGCTCGACGGGACGCGGAACATGCGCTCGGTGCTGGAGGAGGCCTCCTCGGCGCTGACTCCGGAGGAAGCCGGCAGTTCCCTCGACGCGCTCGTCCGGTCGGGACTGCTCGGCTTCCGCCCGGCGGGACCCGACGCCGGGGATCCCGCCGGGCAGACCGACCCGATGGCCGAGGCCTACTGGGACCTCGTGGGCCTGGACGGCTGCCGGGCCACGGCCGAGCTGGCGGGCGCCGCCCTGTCCCTGGAGGCGCTGCCGGCAGTCGAGTTGGCGCCGGTCCGGGCGGCATGCAGGGAGTCGGGGGTCGCCGTGGCGGCCCCCGACTCCTCCCGGGCCCTCTCCCTGGTCCTGTGCGACGACTATCTGTCGCCGGAGCTGGCGGAGGTGGACGCCCGGCACCGGGCGAGCGGAACGCCGTGGCTGCTCGCCAAGGTCTGCGGCATCGACCCGTGGATCGGGCCGGTCTTCCGGCCCGGCCACGGCCCGTGCTGGACCTGTCTCGCCGACCGGCTGCGCGGACACCGCCGCTCCGAGTGGCCCGTGCAGCGCGCCCTCGGGCTGGCCGGTCCGCCGGCGCGGCCGGCCGCCTCGGTGGCGGCCGGCCGCGCCCTCGGCGTGCACATGGCGGTGCTGGAGGCGGCCAAGTGGCTGGCCGGCATGCGGTATCCGTCGCAGGACCTGGTACACACCCTGGACACCATGCTGCTGCGGGCCGAGTGCCATCCGGTGCGCCGGCGGCCCCAGTGCCCGGTGTGCGGCGATCCCGAGGCGGTCGCGAAGCAGGTACGCGCGCCCTTCGTACCGGTGTCGCGGCCGAAGGCCGGGCACCACGGCAACAGCCACCGGTCGGCGCGGCCCCAGGAGATGCTCGACCGGTACGGCCATCTCGTCGGCCCGGTGACCGGAATCGTCAAGGAGATCCGCCGTGCCCCGCGCACGCCCGACTTCGTCGACACCTTCCTGTCCGGACACAACCTCGCCTTCAACCCGCACAGCCTGGCCGGGCTGCGCGCGGGCCTGCGGGCCCTGAGCGGCGGCAAGGGCCTGGACGCTACGGAGGCCCGGGTCAGTGCGCTGGGCGAGGCGGTGGAACGGTACAGCGGTACGCGGCACGGCGACGAGCCCGTCGTACGGGACACCTATCGCGCACTCGGCGCGGACGCCGTACACCCGAACGCCTGCCAGCTGTACGACGAACGGCAGTTGCGGGACCGGGAATTGTGGAACGCCCGGGGCTCGCACTTCCAGCATGTGCCGCGGCCGTTCGACGAGGTCCGGCCCACCAGCTGGACGCCGGTGTGGTCGCTGACCGCCGGACGGCACCGTCTGCTGCCCACCTCGATGCTCTACTTCTCGGACGGCGCCGGGTCCGAGGACGGGCTGCATGCCGACTCCAACGGCAACGCGGCGGGCAGCAGCCCGGAGGACGCCCTGGTGCAGGGTTTCCTGGAGCTGGTGGAGCGGGACGCGGTGGCCCTGTGGTGGTACAACCGCACACGCCAGCCCGCCGTGGACCTCGACGCCTTCGCCGCACCCGAGATCGACCGGATCCGCGAGGGGTGTCTGCGGCTGCACCGCGAGCTGTGGGTGCTCGACCTCACCTCGGACTTCGGGATTCCGGTGCTGGCCGCGCTGTCCCGGCGGACCGACCGGCCGACCGAGGACGTGATCTTCGGTTTCGGTGCCCACTTCGATCCGCGCATCGCCCTGCGCAGGGCGCTGACCGAAATGGGTCAGATGCTCCCAGCAGTGACCTCTCGGCGGCCCGATGCCACGGGATACGGCATCGACGATCCCGACGCGTCCCACTGGTGGCGCACCGCGACCACCGCCAACCAGCAGTACCTCGTGCCGGATTCCGGCACCCCCGCGCGTACGCCCGTGAGTTGGCCGTGCGACCCGCGCACGGATCTGCTGGACGACGTCACCGCCATCGGTGAACTGGTCCGGGCCCGCGGCCTGGAACTGCTCGTCCTCGACCAGACCCGCCCGGACCTGGAACTGCCGGTGGTCAAGGTGATCGTGCCCGGTATGCGGCACTTCTGGGCGCGGCTGGCCCCTGGCCGGCTTGACGAGGTACCAGTGACGCTAGGGCGTCTCAAGCAAAAAACACGGTACGAACACCTCAACCCCGTAGCCATGTTCGTATAAACCTTCGGGTATCAATACAAGTCTTACACGGTCTTCACGTCGGTCCCATACGATCCGAAACGAACTCCACCCTCGCTGCGAAAGAGGAGTCCGTGAAGGCCAGAACACGTCATGAGCTGCGTGAAGGTCTCGTCCGGCCGCCGGCCGCCACCGGAGGCGAGGACACACGAATCAACCAGGTTCTGCCGGGGCCGCGTCTCGCCCGGGTCATCCTCCTGGTGGCACTGCTCAGTTATCTCTTCATCACCGCACTGAACGTCATCAGCACCGGCCTGGCGCCCGCCGCCGACGCCGGCGCGATCGCGGCCCTCGTCGCCGTGTTCGTTCTCCAGATGCGGCACTCCTCACCAGGGGCCGGGCGGCGTCCGGCCCGTGAGCGGTTCCTGACGCTGGGCGCGCAGCTTCTGCTCACCTATCTGCCGCTGTTCGTCTACCACGCCCAGTGGGGTGCGCTCGGCGGCTTCCTCTCCGGCTCCCTGCTGCTCCTGCTGCCCCCGAGGCCCGCGTGGACCCTGTTCGCGGCCGTGGGGCTGAGCATGTTCCTGCCCCCGCTGCTGAACGGCCAGGGCATCGTCGACTCCATCTACCTGTGCCAGTCGACGCTGCTCACCGGGCTCATCGTCTACGCCCTGTCGCACCTGGCCGAGGTCATCCAGGAAGTGCACGACGCACACGGGGAGTTGGCGCGGCTCGCGGTGGTCAGGGAGCGGCTCCGCTTCGCCCGGGACCTGCACGACCTGCTCGGCTTCAGCCTGTCCGCGATCACGCTCAAGAGCGAGCTGGTGCACCGGCTCATACCTCTGCACCCCGAACGGGCGGTACAGGAGGTCGACGACATCCTGGCCATCTCCCGCCAGTCGCTCACGGATGTGCGACAGGTCGCCAGCGGCTTCCGGAACATGTCGCTGCCTCAGGAGGTCACCTCCGCGCAGTCGGTCCTCAACGCGGCCGACGTCGCGGTCGAGGTGGAGGTGTCGGTGGAGGAGCTCGACCGGCGGGTGGAGAACGTGCTCGCGGCGGTCCTGCGGGAGGCGGTCACCAATGTGCTGCGGCACAGCAAGGCCGCCCACTGCGAGATCCGGCTGGCGTCCGAGCCGGAGTCGGTCGTGCTGTCGGTCGTCAACGACGGGGCCGCGGCCGGTGGCAGCGCCCCCTCCGAGCACGGCGGCACCGGTCTTCAGAACCTGGCGATGCGGTTGCAGGAGATCGGCGGCAACCTCACCTCCGGCACCTTGCCGGACGGCTCGTTCCGGGTGAAGGCCGTCGCGCCGGCCCCTCTGCCGACGCCGGCCGGGGCAGACGCACCGTCCGTCGAGGCGCGGAACACGAGATAGGACACACCCCGGCCAGGAAGCGGAAACCGGAAGGACCGCTACCAGATGCCGGGATCGCCGCAACGGGGCTCACCCGTGGGAACTTGAGTTGGTACAGTCGCCGCGTCCGGGGACGTCGAAAGGCGAAACGCGGCACGGGGGACGGGGGTTCGGTGATTCAGGTACTGCTGGCCGAAGACATGAACATGGTGCGCGGTGCTCTGACGGCACTGCTCAACCTCGAGCACGACATCGAGGTGGTCTGCGGGGTCGAGAGCGGCAACGAGATCCTGCCGGCGGCGCTGCGGCACAAGCCCGACGTCGCCATCATCGACATCGACCTGCCCGGCATCGACGGCCTGACGGCGGCCGCCCGGCTGCGTGATCGGGTGCCCGAGTGCCGGATCCTGATCCTGACCAGCATCGGACGCCCTGGGACGCTGCTGCGGGCCATCTCCGCTCAGGTGAACGGCTACATACTCAAGGACGCGCCGCCGAAGGAACTGGCCGCCGCGGTGCGGCAGGTGGCCGCCGGGCAGCGTGTGGTGGACTCGCAGCTCGCCCTCGCCGCCTGGGGAGGCCAGGAGAGCCCGCTCACGGAGCGCGAGACCGAGGTGCTGCGGCTGGCCTCCAAGGGTGCGGAACCCTCGGAGATCGCCGGCGAACTGCACCTGTCCACCGGAACGGTACGGAACTACCTGACGACCATCACCACCAAGCTCAACGCGCGTAATCGTGTGGACGCCGTGCTGATCGCCCAGGAGTCCGGCTGGCTGCTGTGAGCCGGCGGGCGGGCCGAGCGCGGTGAACGCTCAGCCGGACGGCGGCGGTTCGCCGCAGTCCTCCGTCATACCGGCGGCCACCAGATAGCTCAGCACGGCCTGTGTCACCTCGGGCGGCAGCGGCAGGACCGACGAGGCGCCGGACGGAGTGGCCGGCCAGGCCAGCAGCCCGACCACCCAGATCGCTTCCGGCCGGTGCAGATGCACCCGGTGCGCAGATGCCGCGCAGGCCAGGGCGAAACCGGCCTTCTCCAGGGTCAGCGAGACATCGCCGATCAGCCGGATCAGCCGCTGCTCGGACAGGCTCGCCGGGGTGAACCGGGCGTCCCTCGTGGTGGGGACGACGGACAGCAGGGGGCCCCGCAGGTCCTCCCAGCTGAGGGTACGTACGATCAGATGGGAGAGCGGGTCCAGCGCCGGCAGCAACACCATGCAGGTGCCCTCCGGGGGCGGCGACGAGCGGGGCACGGCATTGGCGAGCAGGACGGGGCCGAGCTCCATGCGCCTGAGGGCCTCACGCACCAGCGGATCGGGGCGGTTGATCCGCTCCGTCCCGAACGCGCTGCGCAGCACCAGTTCACCGTCTCCGCCGTCGTCCTCGATGACCACGTCCTCGTGCAGCGACCAGAGATGAAGCGCGCGGCTGCCGACGACCCGCGACATGACGACCCCTTTCGTCGGTGCCGATTCTGGCGGCCGGCACCGTGGGCCTGACAGCCACGCCGTCACCCGTCTCATGTGAAGTTCTCACATGCACCTCGGACTTTGGCGGGTCGCAAGGACGGCTTCCTACGGTGCGAGCCGGACATCCGACGAGGAGAGGGACAGCTGGTGACCGTTGACACAGCAGGGACCCGGTCCAGTACGGTCCGCCGGCTGGACCGGGTGGTCATCCGGTTCGCGGGGGACTCGGGTGACGGGATGCAGCTCACGGGCGACCGTTTCACCTCGGAGACGGCGTCCTTCGGGAACGACCTGTCGACGCTGCCGAACTTCCCGGCCGAGATCCGGGCGCCTGCCGGCACGCTGCCGGGTGTGTCGTCGTTCCAGCTGCACTTCGCCGACCACGACATCCTCACGCCGGGCGACGCGCCCAATGTGCTGGTCGCGATGAACCCCGCCGCACTCAAGGC
>NZ_JBFBBE010000187.1:0-13208 GCF_040682555.1 Streptomyces sp. NPDC051172 | reverse complement strand
CGGCCGACTGCGACTCGGCCGGCCCGCCGCGTCCTGCTGAGGGAAGCCAACAGGAGTTGGTTCAGCAGGAGTTGGTGACGTAGTTCTCGGTGGGAGCGAGCAGGTGCTCGGCCCAGACCGTGTGCATCTTCACGTAGGCGTCGGGGTTGAGGATGTCCGCGAGCTGCTGGCCCGGGGACTCCTCCAGATGCGCCTTGTTGATGTGCTGCAGGAGCACCCCGAGAGTGTCGTCGGCGACGCTTCCGGTCCCGTTCACCGCGGGGGTGAGGATCGACTCCAGCCAGACGGTGTGCATCTTGAGGTAGCTGTCGAGCTTGAGCGCGTCCTGGACCTGCTGGCCCGGGAACTGCTCCAGGTGCGCCTTGTCGATGTGCTGCAGGATCGGCAGCAGGACCTGCTGGACGCTGACACAGTCGCCGCCGTCGCCCCCGCCACCGGTACCGCCGGAGCTGCTGCCGCCGCCGGTCGACCCGCCCGTGGAGCCGCCGGTCGAGCCGCCCGTGCCGCCGCCGGTGGAACCGCCCGTCGAGCCGCCGGCGGATCCTCCGGTCGAGCCGCCGGTGCTGCCTCCGGTGCCGCCTCCGGTGGAGCCGCCCGAGCCGCCGCCGCTGTTCGCGACCACGGTGATCGACGCCGTCATGTCCGGGTGGACCGCGCAGTAGTACTGGTACGTCCCGGCCTTGGTGAAGGTGTACGACCAGCTGTCGCCCTTCTGCAGGGTCCCGGAGTCGAACTTGGCCGGGCCGCTGGTGGTGGTGACCGTGTGCGGAGCGGAGTCCTCGTTGATCCACTTCACGGTGTCGCCGACCTTCACGGTCAGCTTGGGCTGGGCGAACTTGTAGTTCTTGATCTCGATGGTGTGGTCGGCCGCAGCGGCCTTGCCGGACGAGTGGCCCATGTCCGACATCGACTTGGCCTCGGCCGCCGGGGCGGCGGTCTGCGGGGCCGCGGCCCCGGCGGACGCCTGGAGCAGGCCGAGGCCGGCTACGGCGGCGAGGCCGGCGCCGAGGCCGGTGGCCAGCAGCACCCGGTTGCCCGCACGGGAGCGCCGGTGG
The DNA here is from genome assembly GCF_040682555.1 of Streptomyces sp. NPDC051172. Classification (NCBI taxonomy): domain Bacteria; kingdom Bacillati; phylum Actinomycetota; class Actinomycetes; order Kitasatosporales; family Streptomycetaceae; genus Streptomyces; species Streptomyces sp. NPDC051172. The sequence continues at coordinate 12,153 of NZ_JBFBBE010000187.1, read as the reverse complement.
TGCGGTGCGGGTGCGGTGGTTTCCTCTGTGTGCATGGTGGTGCTTCTCCCTTGTGAGTTCCCTGGTGAGGGGAGAGGGGTGGGACAGGGGTGCGGGTCAGCGGCCGGGAGCGGACGTGACCAGCAGGCTCGTGGCGGCGAGTACGACGAGGACGAGCCCCGTCTCGGCCGCGACCGAGTGGACGAAGGGCCGCACGGTGGCGCGGTCGCCGCGCAGCAGTACGGCGATGTCGAGCCGCGTCCGCACCCAGCCGCGGCTGCGCTGGGCGATCAGCAACACGGCGGCCAGTACGGCGAGTTTGAGCAGCAGGAGCTGCCCGTAGCCGGTGTGGAACAGGGCCTCGAAGGACCCGACCACCTGCCAGGTCAGCACCGCTCCCGCCGCGACGATCGCCGCGACCGACACCCCGGCCAGAGTGGAGTAGCCGGTCACGACGGCCGACAGTTCGTCGGGGCGGCGCCGGGGCAGCACCCCGAGCAGCAGCACCGTCAGACCGCCGAGCCACAGCGAGACGCCGAGCAGATGGACCAGGTCGGCCACCGCGCCCCAACCGGGGTGCGTGCCCTCGGAGTTGTGGCCGGTCATGCTCGTCGTCCGCAGCAGCCCGAGGCCGACGGCGAGTGCGCCGACCCGCCAGCCGGGCGACCGTGCGGCCCGGTCCCCGCCCTGCAGCAGGGCGGCCAGCGCGATGGCGGCGAGCACCCACATCAGCACCCGGCAGGCGGCCACGACGCCGACCTCGGTGTTCAACAGGTCGGTGTAGGTGGCGGGTTGGAACACGTCGCCGAGCGTGCCCATCGTTCCGTACGCGCCTTGCAGTCCGGGTGCGAACAGGCTCGCCGCGAGGCCGCCGGCCCAGGAGAGCGTGAGGACGCGGCGGGTACGACGGTCCCACGCGCCCTGCGGCCAGAGCAGCGCGAGAAACGCCAGACCGCCGACGAACAGGGCGAGGGAGAGATAGCCGGCCCAGCGGACGGCGACCCAGGCGGAGTGCACCGCCTCGGACGGCTCCGGGATCGCCGCTGCCTCGGCCGGGTGGCCCGCCTTCGCGGTGAGGCGGAAGGACAACGTCCCGGAGGTGAGATGCCCGTCCTCCATGTCAAGTACCTGCCAGGTCAGGGCCAGATCGCCCCGGTCCCTGCGCTGTTCCTGCTCCGAGATCTTCGGGACGGTGACCTCGACGGTGTCGTTTCCGTGGCCGCCCCGGGACACGGTCAGCGGCTTGCCGGCCGCCTTGATGTGCACGTCGGCCGGTTCGACCGGCTCGCTGAAGGTGAGCCGCACGGTGGCGGGGGTGTGCAGGAGCCGGGCGCCGTCCTTCGGGGCGGAGGACTCCAGCTCCGTGTGGGCCGAGGCGGGAGGTGCCGCGAATAGCAGGGTCGCTAGCGCGGTCAGGAGCAGGGCGAGCAGGGACGGGGCGCGGCGTCTCACGGCAGCACCTCCGGGACGACCGAGGGCGAGGCGGCGACACCGACGCACAGCGAGGAGAGGGCGCCGGCCGGCGACGACGGGGAGGGCGACGGACTCGGGGAGGCCGGGCTCAGGAGCCCGTCCAGCAGGCCGGTGACCGGAGTGGCCACGCCGTTCAACAGCGGCTGTACGAGGCGGACTTCACCCTCGTCGCAGTTGTCCGAGGGCGTGGGGGTCGGAGTAGGGGAGGGCGAGGGGCCGGTGGTGGATCCGCCCCCAAGTCCGCCGCCCGATCCGCCCGTACCGTGATCGTGGCTGCTTTTCCCGCCTGCGGGCGGCAGGCCGCCCGTTGCCGGAATTCCGGCGTCGTTGCCGCCCGGCCAGTAGCCGCCCGCCGCGCCGGAGCCGTAATTCCCGGCGGCGGTGTCGGGAGGTCCGGTTGCGGAGCGGGCCGTGGGTTGGTGCGGTTGGGGAGAGACCTCGGACGCAGGCGGGGCCGCGGTGTCGATGGTCGTCGGTGCCTGGGCGCCGATGCCCGAGGCGTATCCGAGGACCACGACGACGGCCGCGACGAGCGCGCCCGCGACGATCTCGTCGCGATGGTCTGCTGGCCAGGATCCCCTGGCAAAGAAGGACATGGTCCCTCCTGACGCTGTGCGTGAACGGCGGTGACGAGGAGTGCACCGGTATGACGATTCCCGTCCGCTACGCGTCAGTTAATCGGTGGTTTCGTTGCCTCATTTCCGGCCGGGGGGGCACTGTGAGAACGGACCTCCCCGCCCCAATGCACGCATTGCATTCCAGTGGTATTCCGTGGAGAAAACGAAGGGACCGTGAATTCGAACGCACACGGCATTTCCCTGGCGACACCCGCCGGTTCTTATTGCTCGGTGTGCAACTCGACGCAGCAGATGCCGGGTTGAGTGGTCAGCACGGCAGTCGTCTCGGGATGGCCGGACGCGACGAGACAGCCGCGCAGGAAGGCGTGGTTCATGCCGCAGATCAGATCCGGTGCCTGGGCGGCGACCGGATGGAAGGGGCAGTTGTGCAGCACCGTGCGGCCGGCTCCCTCCTCGGCGGGCTCGAATCCGAGCGATTCCAGGGTGGCCATGATGTCGCCGGCCCTGGCCTCGGCGCCCACGGCCTCACCCCTTTCCCCGGCCACGCGCAAAGCCGCCTCCTGCGCGTTCTCCCCCTGCTTCTGCGCCGTCAGGGCCTCGGTCAGGAGCGAGGCCAGCAGATCGTGGCGGCGCGGGGGGAGGCTCAGGGAGAGGGCGTGCGGGGTGGGCTCGTACACCTTCGGGGCGCGGCCGACGCGGCGCGGGCCGTGCCCGCCGTGCCGGGACTGCAGCAGGCCCGAGGTCACCAGCTTGTCGAGGTGGAAGGCCGCGAGCTTGCGGGAGATCCCGACCGCCGCCGAGGCCTCCTCGCGGGTCACCGGCCGCCGGGCCCGTCGTACGAAGTCCAGCAGCCGGCGCCGTGACTCGTCGCCTAGGACGGCGAGTGCGGCCATGGGGTCGGAGCCGGAGGTCACGGGCCTACGGTAACCCCGATTCGGGGTACTCGGTGTTCACGGTTGACCTCCGTGCGAATAAGACCAACACTTGTTGGTGAAATACCTCTCAGGCGAGGTGGGCCATGACGGTCGACAGTGAGCTACGTCGGGCGAAGCAGCCGGTCAGTGGTGCGCTGGCAGGCCCGTACGGGCATCCGTTCCATCCGATCCTGGTCACCGTGCCGATCGGGGCCTGGGTGTGCAGCCTGGTCTTCGACATCGCCTCCAAGATCGTCCACCGGCCGGGCTTCCTGACCCATGGCTCGGCCTGGCTGATCGCGATCGGTGTGCTCGGCGCCCTGGCCGCGGCGAGCGTCGGCTTCCTCGACCTGTTCGCCATCCCCACCGGGACACCGGCCTTCCGTACGGCGCTGGTGCACATGGCACTGAACCTCGCCGTGACCGCGGCATACGCGGCCGGTTTCGCCTGGCGCCAGGGCGACGGCTACGCGGGAGGGCAGAGCGTCGGCAACGGGCAGCTGACACTCTCCGCCGTCGCCCTGGCCGCCCTCGGTGTCTCCGGATACCTGGGCGGCAAGCTCGCCTACCGCTACGGCGTCCGCGTGGCCGCCGAGTCCGTGCAGTCGGAGGGGTACCGCAGTACCCGTACGACACCCTGACCGCCGGCCTGGTGGTCGCCCGCCGGATCCCCGTGTACCGCACGGCCCCGGCCGGAACCGAGGCGACGACACCCGCCGAACGTGAGGCGCCCCGATCCACTGCCGGAAGACCTCTCACACCGCCTGCCCGGCCCCTGTGCGCCCCGCGTAACCCCTGATGACCGGCCCAGGAGACTTCGGTGTAATGGGCATTTCGTACCGTCACGGAAGCTCCACCCGTACGGGACGATCATGAGAGGCAGGGGGTGCCCATGGCCGCGCCGGACTCGCGCAACGCCAACACGACGACGGCGCCGAAGGTGCGGACGGTCTGCTCGTACTGCGGGGTGGGCTGCGGCATCGTGCTGGACGTCGGGGTCGGACCGGACGGACGCCGTACGGTCCTGAAGGCGTCCGGCGACAAGGAGCACCCCGCGAACTTCGGCCGCCTGTGCACCAAGGGCGCGACCACCGCCGACCTGCTCACCGCGCCTGGCCGGCTGACCACGGCCCTCGTCCGGCACCGGCGGGGCGAGGAGCCGGTGCCGGACGCCGTCGGCGCCGCCGTCAGCGAGACTGCCCGGCGCCTCCGTACGATCGTCGACGAGTACGGACCGGACGCGATCGCCTTCTATGTCTCCGGGCAGATGAGCCTGGAGGCGCAGTACCTGGCGAACAAGCTGGCGAAGGGGTTCGTGCGGACCAACCAGATCGAGTCGAACTCGCGGCTGTGCATGGCCAGTGCGGGCACCGGCTACAAGCTGTCGCTCGGCGCCGACGGACCGCCCGGTTCCTACCAGGACCTCGATGAGGCCGACCTCTTCTTCGTCATCGGCTCCAACATGGCCGACTGCCACCCGATCCTCTTCCTGCGCATGATGGAACGGGTGAAATCGGCCGGCGCCAAGCTCGTCGTCGTCGACCCGCGCCGCACCGCCACCGCCGACAAGGCCGACCTGTTCCTGCAGATCAAGCCGGGAACCGACCTGGCGCTGCTGAACGGGCTGCTGCACCTCCTGTACGAGAACGGCCACACGGACCCCGAGTTCATCGCCCGGTACACCGACGGCTGGGAGGAGATGCCCGCCTTCCTCGCCGACTACCCGCCCGCCACCGTCGCCGCGATCACCGGCATCCCCGAGGACGACATCCGGGAGGCCGCCCGGCTGATCGGCGAGGCGGGGGAGTGGACCAGCTGCTGGACCATGGGCCTCAACCAGTCCACGCACGGCACCTGGAACACCAACGCCCTGGTCAACCTGCATCTCGCGACGGGCGCGATCTGCCGGCCGGGCAGCGGCCCGTTCTCCCTCACCGGCCAGCCCAACGCCATGGGGGGCCGCGAGATGGGCTACATGGGCCCCGGTCTCCCCGGCCAGCGGTCCGTGCTCGTCGACGAGGAGCGGGCCTTCGTGGAGGAGCTGTGGGAGCTGGAACCCGGCACCATCCGGGCCGACGGGGTCGGCAAGGGCACCGTCGAGATGTTCCAGAAGATGGCCGACGGGGAGATCAAGGCCTGCTGGATCATCTGCACCAACCCGGTCGCCTCCGTCGGCAACCGCAAGACGGTCATCGAGGGCCTGGAGGCCGCCGAGTTCGTCGTCACCCAGGACGTCTTCGCCGACACCGAGACCAACGCCTACGCCGACGTCGTGCTGCCCGCCGCCCTGTGGACCGAGACCGAGGGCGTCCTCATCAACAGCGAGCGCAACCTCACCCTCGCCCGGTCCGCCGCCGACCCGCCCGGCGAGGCCACGGCGGACTGGCGGATCATCGCGGCCGTCGCCCGGGAGATGGGGTACGAGAAGGGTTTCGGCTACGACAGCGCCGAGGAGATCTTCGAGGAGATCAAGCAGGCCTGGAACCCGAAGACCGGCTGGGACCTGCGCGGGGTGACATACGAGCGGCTGCGGCAGACCCCCGTGCAATGGCCCGCCGCGAGCGGCGACGGGCCCGACCGCAACCCCATCCGCTACCTCGGCGAGGACGGCTCCCTCACCTTCCCCACCGCGAGCGGCCGCGCCGCCTTCTTCGCCCGCCCGCACCTCCCGGCCGCCGAAATGCCCGACGACGACTACCCGTTCGTACTGAACACCGGGCGGCTGCAGCACCAGTGGCACACGCTGACCAAGACGGCGAAGGTGCCCAAGCTCAACAAGCTCAACCCCGGGCCGTTCGTGGAGCTCCACCCGCAGGACGCCGCCGCACTCGACGTCTCCGACGGCGACTCGGTGGAGGTCGCCTCACGGCGCGGACGGGCCGTGCTGCCCGCGGTGGTCACCGACCGCGTGCGACCCGGGAGCTGCTTCGCGCCGTTCCACTGGAACGACCTGTTCGGGGAGTACCTGAGCGTCAACGCCGTCACGAGCGACGCCGTCGACCCGCTGTCCTTCCAGCCCGAGCTGAAGGTGTGCGCGGTGTCGCTGACCAAGGTGTCGACTCCGGTGTCCGTACGAACGCCGGTCGCTCAGGCGGCAGTTGAGGCGACGCCGGATCCCTTCGGGCTCGCGCCCGCCCCGCCGCCCGTGCTCACCGCGCAGGAACGGCAGTACCTCGTCGGGTTCCTCGCCGGCATCCCCTCCGGCGCCCCGGGCGTGCCGGTGCTGCCGCCCTCCGCGCCCTTCAGCCCCGAGCACGCCCTGTGGGTCAACGGGGTGCTGGCCGGCATGTACTCGCGGGCCGTCGACACCGCCGTACCTGTCACGTCGTCACCCGGCCGTGAGGTCGTGATCCTCTGGGCCTCGCAGACCGGCAACGCCGAGGAGTTCGCCGCCGCCGTCGCCGAGCGGGTCAAGTCCGCCGGGCACGCCGCCTCGCTGCTGGGCATGGACGAGGCCGACCCCGCCGCGCTGCCGTCCGGCGCAGACCTGCTCCTGGTCACCAGCACCTTCGGCGACGGCGACGCGCCCGACAACGGCAGCGGGTTCTGGGAGACCCTGGCCGCGTCCGACACCCTGCGCCTGGACGGGCGCCGCTATGCGGTGCTCGCTTTCGGCGACTCCTCCTACGACGACTTCTGCGGCCACGGCCGCCGCCTCGACCAGCGTCTCGACGAGCTCGGCGGACTGCGCCTGGCCCCGCGCACGGACTGCGAGCCCGACTACGAGGACGCGGCACACGCCTGGCTCGACCAGGTGCTCACGGCCCTGTCCGGTACCCCGGAACACCCCGTCCTCGCTCCCGCGGCCCCCGCCCCGCGCACGAAGAGGCCGGCCCCCGTCACCGCCCGCCTGACCGGCAACCGTCTCCTGAGCCTCCCCGGCGCCGGAAAGGAGGTCCGCCGGTTCACCTTCGACACCCGCGACAGCGAGACCCCGCTGCTCTACGAGGCGGGCGACGCGCTCGGCGTCCGACCCCTCAACTCCCCTGAACTGGTGGCCGAGTGGCTGACCGTCACCGGCCTGGACGCGGAGACGGCGGTCGACGTGAAGGGCGCCGGCGAGGTCCCCTTCGGCGAGGCCCTGCTCCGGCACCTCGACATCACCCGCGTCAGCCCCGACCTGCTCCGCTTCGTCGCCGAACGGGCCCGCGACCCGCGGGAGTTGAAGAAGCTGCTGCGCCCCGACAACAAGGGCGAGCTGGCGAAGTGGTCCTGGGGCCGGCAGGCCGTGGACGTGGTCGCCGAGCACCGGGTCGGGGCCGACGCCCAGGAGTGGGCCGACGCGCTGGGCCGCCTTCAGCCCCGCCTGTACTCCATATCGTCCAGCCCGCTCACCGACCCCCACCTGGTCTCGCTGACCGTCTCCGTCGTCCGCTACGAGAACCTGCACGGCCGCCCCCGCCGGGGCGTCTGCTCCCCGTTCCTGGCCGACGCCGAGCAGGACACCCCCGTACCGGTGCACGTCCAGCGCTCCGCGCACTTCCGCCCGCCCGCCGACCCCGCCACCCCGATGGTCATGGTCGGCCCCGGCACCGGAGTCGCCCCCTTCCTCGGCTTCCTGGAACAGCGCCGCGCCCTCGGCCACCGGGGCCCGGGCTGGCTGTTCTTCGGCGAGCAGCACCGGGCCACCGACTTCTACTACGAACAGGAGCTGACCGCCTTCCTCGCCGACGGCACCCTGGCCCGCCTGGACACCGCCTTCTCCCGCGACCAGCGCACCAAGGTCTACGTCCAGGACCGGATGCGCGAACACGGCCCGCTGCTGTGGTCCTGGCTCCAGGACGGCGCCCACTTCTACGTCTGCGGCGACGCCTCCCGCATGGCCAAGGACGTCGACCAGGCGCTGCGCGACATCGCCGTCGTGCACGGCGGCCTGGACGAGGCGGGCGCGGCGGCGTACGTCAAACAGCTCGCGAGCGAGAAGCGCTACGTCAGGGACGTGTACTGACCTGCGGACTAGGCTGGATCCATGCGTGATGTGGCCGGTACGGCAGCAGAGTGGGCGGCGGAGGGCCGCGCGGCCGTCCTTGCGCGGCCGCTCAGCGAGCGGGGCTTCGGGCCGCGGCATCCGGCCGACGCGATCCTCGTCGACGAGGACGGGCACTGCCACGGCCGGCTCTACCGGGGCGCCTTCGACCGGCAGCTGGTCGCCGAGGCGGCCTCGCTTCCGCCCGGTCACACCGCCCGGGTGGTCGCGGTGGCCGTGCACGACGACGGCGTCAAGGAGGCCGGGCTGACCTGCGGAGGCCAGGCCGAGATCCTTCTCCAGCCCCTGGCCGCCGTACCGGCCCGCTGGTGGGAGCTGCTCGGTGCGGGTGCCGACGCGGCGCTGGTCACCTGGCTGGACGAGCGGCGTACGCATGCCGTCAGCGCCGTCGTGACCCCGGACGACAGGGCCGACGGCCCGGACGTGCCGCCCCAGGCCGCCGCCAGCGCCCGCGACCTGCTCGCCCGCCACCGCGCCGGGCGCGAGGTGCACGCGACCGAGGCCGGACTCTGCCTCGTCGAGACCTGCCCCGCCGTCCCCCACCTCGTCATCGTCGGCGGCGGCGAGCTCGCCGAACTCCTCGTCGCCCAGGCCGGGTTGCTCGGCTGGCGGGCCACCGTGGCGTCGACCGCCCGGGACGCGGACAAGCTGCTCGTGGCGCATCCGGCCGCCGCCTGTCTGATCATGCTGAGCCACGAGCCCGAGGTGGACGTGCCCACCCTGCACACCGCGCTGACCTCCGGTGTCCCGTACGTCGGTGCGTTGGGCTCCCGCCATACGCAGGAGCGGCGCGCCGCCGGGCTGGTCGGGGCGGGCCTGGACGAGGGGCGGCTCGGACGGATCCATGGGCCGATCGGGCTGGACATCGGGGCGCGTACGCCGGCCGAGACCGCCATGGCCATCTGTGCGGAGGTGCTGGCGGCGCTTTTCGCTCCGCGGGGTGCGCCGTGATGGGTCGCTTTCCGACTGCTGCGCCGTCGTGGCTGGTCGCGCAGTTCCCCGCGCCCCTTTGGGGCGCGTCCCTTCAAGGTGGTGGGGAGGGACCGGGCACTGGCCCCTCCCCCCCAGGATCAGCTCTTGCCGAGGAGCTGGTTCATTTCCTTGATCTCGGCGGTCTGGCCGGTGATGATGTCGTCGGCCATGGAGGTGGCGGGGGCGTAGGCCCCCCTTGACTTCTCCGTGCCGGCCATCTGCACGGCTCCCTTGTGGTGTTCGATCATCATGGTCAGGAACATGGTGTCGAACTCGGCGCCGGACGCCTTCGCCAGCTTGTCCATGTCCTTGGTGTCCATCATTCCGGCCATGCCGGAATGGGCCGAGTGGTCCATGCCGGGCATCGCCGACGGCACGCTCCGGCCCCAGGACTTCAGCCAGCCGCTCATGGTCCGGATCTCCGGGTCCTGCGCCTTCTCGATGCGCGCTGCGAGATCCTTGACCTTGGCGGACGAGGCACGGCCGGCGGCCAGCTTCGCCATCTCCAGGGCCTGCTGGTGGTGCGGGATCATGCCCTGCGCGAAGGACACGTCCTGCGCGTTGTGCGCGGCGGTGCTCGACGAAGGCGAGGAAGCGGACGCGGACGAGCCGGAGGTGTGGCTGTCGTGGCCGCCGCTCCCGCTGTCGCTGCTGCCGCCACAGGCAGCGAGGACGAGCCCGGCGGTGACGGTCGCGGCCACCAGGGCGGTGCGACGGGCCATGGACGTACGGGTGTTGCGCATGCTGGAACTCCTGCGTTGTTGCGTGAAAGGGATCTGGACGTGCCGTGGCGCACCGCGTCGCCGGTCGTGCGTGGGCGCGGTGCCGCGTGGTGTCTAGATCCGCAGGAGTTGCAGTTCCGCCAGGGAGGGCGGCGCGCGTGCACCGTCCGGGGCCGTGCCCGCGTAGGGGCAGGGAGTGTCGGAGGGTGCGGGCACGGCCACCGGGTCGGCGGCCGGCGCGGGCAGCGTGGGCCCGCCGCTCAGGGCGCCGGACGCACAGGTCCGGTCGGCGTGCTGGGCATGGCCGCCATCGCAGTCGTCGCCCGCACAGTTGCCGTGCACGGCGACCGCAGCCGTCATGTGCGGTGCGGCGGAGTGCTCGACGACAGCGCCGCCGGGCGCCAGGCCGTGCATGGCGAGCAGCCCGGCCAGCAGCCCGAGCACGAGCAGCACCCGCCACCGCAGGGAAGGCGGCGGCGCATCGCGATGCTGTGCACGGGCTGTCACGGCGCCCATGTTACGCAGACCGCCGCGCGCCCCGGGCCGTCACCCCTGTTCCGCGGCCCAGGCGATGTGCGGCGGCACCACCCGTGCGCACAGCGGGTTTCCGCGGGCGTCGGTCAGCCGCAGCCGCCCCACCAGCAGCCCTTCGCGTACGGCGGTGTCGAGCACCTCGGCGGGCACGGCGTCCAGCATCAGCTTGGCGCGGCGGAACATGCCGAAGGCACCGGAGTCGTCGACCGTCCCCCAGGACAGGTAGACGAACCGCCCGCCCGGACGCCCTTGAACATACGCCCCCTTGACGTCCGTACCTGTGACCGTGCACTCCAGCGTCCAACTCGCGGTCACGGCGTCGCCGGGCTGCGGATCGAGAAGCTCGCCCGGCCGGTCCCGGCGCTGCACGGCCACATGGACGTTCGGGTACGACGGCATGTCACTGCCGGGCCCGCACGCACGGCCCGGGAGGTCGACGCCCTCGATACGGATGCGCAGTCCGGCCGTCACCCCGGCACCGCCTTCGCTCGGCACTTCCTGGTGGGTCTCCAGTCTGCACCTGTGCGCTTGGGGATCCCCCGGGCGCAGCCACCTGGGCGCGTGGCAGGATCGGGCGCCATGAGGGCGTCTCCTTCGGTACGCGTGCTGCGCGCGGCGGTGTTCGCCGCGCTGTGCGTGCTGCTCGCCGTCGGGGGACACGCACTGGCGACCGGGACGGCACCGCCCGCGTGGGTGCAGGCCTCGGGGTTCGTACCGGTCTTCGGGGCCGGCTGTCTGCTGGGCGCCCGGGAGCGCTCGCTGGCCGCGATCGGCGCGGGCACGCTCACGGCCCAGGGCGGGCTGCACCTCGCCTTCGACGCCGTACGCCCGCACCCCCTGATGCTCATGCACGGCTTGTACGGCATGCAGGGCATGGGCGCCATGCACATGGGCCACTCCCACGCCCTGACCCCGTACGCCACCGCCGCCCATGTCGGCGCGGCCATGGTGCTGACCTGGTGGCTGCGGCGAGGTGAGGCCGCGCTGTGGTCGCTGCTGCGGCGGGCCGTCACTCTCGTACCGGGCCTCGCGGCCTGGTGGCGGGTGCGCTGCGGGTCGAGGACCCTGTCGGCCGCGCCGGACGCCGTACGCCCGGGTGCCGACGGTCCGCGGCCGTTGCGACGGCTGCTGCTGAGGCACGCGGTGCAGCGGCGCGGTCCGCCGCCGGGGATGTCGTACGCGATCTGACCTCGACATTCCTTCCCCAGTACGGAGATCAGCTCACCCATGTCCACTGCACGCACCGCCCTGTGCCGCGCCGGCACCGTCACCGCGCTGACCGCCGGGGGGCTCCTGGCCGCCGCGGGCATCGCCTCCGCGCACGTGACCGTCCACCCCGAGAGCTACGCGAAGGGAGCCACGGACGGCGTCCTCACCTTCCGCGTCCCGGGCGAGGAGGACACCGCGAGCACCACCAAGGTGCAGGTGTACCTGCCCACCGACCACCCCGTCCTCGGCGTGCTCGTGTCGCCGCCGCAGAACGGCTGGACGGCGAAGGTCACCAACGCCAAGCTGAAGACGCCCGTCAAGACGGACGACGGCACCATCACCGACGCCGTCTCCGAGATCACCTGGACCGGCGGCAGGATCGGGGCCGGCCAGTACCAGGACTTCAACGTCGCCTTCGGTCAACTTCCCGATGACACCGACCAGTTGACCTTCAAGACCCTCCAGACGTACTCCGACGGCAAGACGGTCCGCTGGATCGACGTGGCCCAGCCCGGCGCGGCCGAACCGGAGAACCCGGCACCGGTCCTCAGGCTGACCGCCAAGGGCGCCGAGGAGGGCAGCGCCTCTGCCTCGTCGGCGGCGCCCAAGAGCGTCGGCAGCTCCACTTCGAGCGCGGCCGGCAGCGACTCCACCGCCCGCGGACTCGGTGTCGCCGGGCTGGTCGTGGGCGTACTGGGCCTGGCTGCAGCGGCGTTCGCGCTCGTCCGCAACCGCTCGGCCAAGGCCTCCTGACCGCGGTTCCTCACCGGCGCAGCAGGCGGGTC
>NZ_JBFBBE010000186.1:0-13274 GCF_040682555.1 Streptomyces sp. NPDC051172 | reverse complement strand
ATCTACCAGCGGTCCCGTTCGTCATTCACCGCAGGGCCAGCACGCCCACCCGCGCCTGGACAGCGCCCCAGCCAGCCTTAACTTCCCGGCCTTGCAACTTGCATGGATTCAGGGCGACTTTCGACCGCCAGACAACCTGGGTCGACTTTTCAACCTTTTCACAGTTGGCACACAAGCACCTCCTTCCGTGCCTGCAAGGCGTGCACGACTCGTCCCGACCAGACGCAGAAAGAGCACTCATGACCAGACACCACCCCACCGTCTTACGGCGGTCGGCGATCATCGCTGCCGCCGCCCTCACCGTCGGCGCCGCCGGAACCCTGGCCGCGCCCGGCGCGGGAGCGGCGACACCGACGGGTACGCCGGAGCTCCAACTGATCGCCGCCTCCTCCTCGGTGACCGTCAATCGCTACGAGGGCGAGCCGGGGGTCTACCTGGACCTCGGCACCTACCTCACGGTCGACGGCGGACCGCTCGAGATGCGGGTGACACGCAAGTCCTACAACGACCCCGTCGTCGCAACACAGGTGATCCACTCCGGTGGCCGCACGGTGACCAAGAGCCTGCCGAACGGCCTGGTGAAGGACTTCTCGGGCCTGCCGGACTTCCTGAAGGTCAGCATCAGCGACGCGTCGGGCGCGAAGGTGGCCGACACCACGGAGTCGTTCTGCCCGAACACCCGGGCGGGCCGGATCCGGCCGGACGCCCCGGCCACCTCGAAGTACCCCGACGGCTGCTCCGACAACCCGTTCGCGCTCGGCGGGGTATGGGGTGTCGAGAAGGGCTGGGCCGCGGCCACCTCGCCGGGCTTCCGCGAAGGCAACCTCATCGACCTGCCGGCAGGCATCTACACCGCGAAGGTGTCGGTGGCGAAGAAGTACCGCGACCTGTTCGGAATGGCGGACAAGCCCCAGACCGTCAAGGTGACGGTCCGCCAGAACTCCGGTGGGGGCCAGGGCCTGGCCGACGTCGAGCGCGGGCAGAAGAATGCGTCGAAGAGCCTGAAGCCGGTCGCGAATCGCCCGGTCGGCAGGGCGACCGTTCCCGCCGACGTGCCCAAACCCGACCTGCGTGCCCTCCCGGCGTACGGCATCGCCATCACCGACGGGGGCGAGGGCGGAGTGGGTGCCGCCCCCGGCAAGGACTATCTCGCCTTCAGCGCCACCGTATGGAACGGCGGCCCCTCGCCACTGGTCGTGGACGGGTTCCGCAAGCCCGGCGCGGAGAAGATGGACGCGTACCAGTACTTCTACGACGCCAAGGGCAAGCAGGTCGGATACACGCCCACCGGCACCATGGAGTGGGACCCGCGGGAGGGACACCAGCACTGGCACTTCAGCGACTTCGCCAGCTACCGGCTGCTCGGCGCCGACAAGAGGGAGATCGTCCGCAGCGGCAAGGAGGCGTTCTGCCTGGCCAACACCGACGCCATCGACTACACGGTCAAGAACGCCGACTGGCACCCGTACAACACCGACCTCGCCACCGCCTGCGGTGAGGAGACCGCCGTCTCGGTGCGCGAGGTGCTGGACGTCGGCAACGGCGACACCTACAGCCAGTCCCGGCCCGGTCAGTCCTTCGACGTCTCGGACCTGCCGAACGGCACGTACTACATCCAGGTCATCGCCAACCCCGACAACCGGCTCAAGGAGCAGAGCACGGCCAACAACATCACGTACCGCAAGGTCATCCTCGGCGGCACGCCCGGGGCCCGCACGGTGACCGTGCCGAAGTACGGCCTCATCGACGCTCCCTGACGCCGAGAGGCAGTACGTCGGACGGTGATCCCCGGCGGGCTGTCCCGTGAACCGGTCACCTGAAAAGGGTTCGCCGGCCGTCGTCCGGCGGGGCTAGCCTCGCTGATCATGGGAGCACGAGCGCAGTACGTGGTGGTCGAGAACGGCACCTGGCAGCGGTACTACTCGCACTGGGCCGCCGGCCGGGTGGTCGACGACCTGCTGCCCGGTCCGGCCGCGGCGACACGCTGTTTCCGTGCCAACCGGGAGATCGACGAGTGGCTCGACGACGTGTGGTGCGAGGGCGCCGCACTCGTCGACCACGACCGCCGGATCCTGTTGTGGTTCGCCTTCGCCGACAGCTGGGCCGACCACATCGCCGCCCGAGCCGTACTGGCCCGGACGTGGCCCGGCTGGGACGTCCGCTTCGCGCACGACGGCCTGGGTGATCTGACCCACCACCTGGGCCTCGGCAGAGACGTGACCCGTGAACCGGGCTGGTTCGAGACCTTCGAGCCGACCGGGTTCGCGGCCACCGAATACACCGAGCCCTGCTCCGTCGTCTCTCTGCGCATGCCTGACGGAAGCGTTCGCGCCTGGGGCAGCGACTGGGAGCCCGTCGAGCATCTCGCCGGCGGACCGGGCCTCATCGACCTGGCCGTCGCGTGCCCGCACACCCCAGCACTCACCGACATGCCCTACGGCGGCGTCCACTTCGACCCGCAGGCCCGCACCGCCTCACTCTGGGCCGTGCAGAACGTGGCCGGCATCCACAACTGGCCGCTGCCGGGCTGGGAGAACTGGGCCCTGGACTTCCGCGGCGACGACCACACCCGGCAAGCCGAGCTGCTCCCCGCGGACTTCCCCTTCCCTCAGCCCCCGCTCGCGGCCGCACTGCGCAGACTCGGCGACGGCCTCAGCACCGCGCCGCCCGACACCGGCGCGCTCCTGGCCCGCGCCACGGCTGCGCCTGGTCCGGAGGGAACCGTCCCCGTGGTGAACCCGGCCGCGCTCGTACCGCACGAACCGGCCGATCCCACACCGGCCGAACTGGCCGCGGTGCGAACGGCGCTCGATGCACTGGTCGCAGGCGCGGAGGCCGACTGACCACAACCTCATGGGCTGCCCGGGGGCCGCACCGGACAGCACCGCAACCGTCTCTGGCCGCACCGTGTTTTCACTGGGGACTTCCACCTTGCCCTGTAGCAGAGTGCGCGCCTGCCAGGGCTTCCACCGCTGATGCGACCGCACGAGGGCTGGAGATCATGGTCAGGTGGCGGGCTCGGGGGATGAGGGTGGGCGGCGGTGCACCGATGCGCCGGGCGGTCTGCTGCGGGGTCTGTCTGCTGAACACGTCGTCCTCGGCACCGAACACGACCGACTTGGGGATGTCGACGGCCGCGAGTCGCGCCACCTGGCTCGCGGGGAGGCCGGGCACGCCCTCACCGAGCATGCTCCACAGAGCGGCCTCCGCGCCCGGCACCCGTAGCGGCCGACGCCACTGATCCAGTCCGGCGGCGTCGAGAGGTGGGCACGCCGGTCCGCACTGGGTGTCGTAGAAGGAGCGGATCAGCCAGTCGGCGCCGAGTCCAAGGCGCAACAAGCTGGTGCGATAGGGATCGATCAGTAGGTACTTGAGGGCCGACGGTGGGCCGGCGCCGGTGTTCAGGGCATCCCCATCGAGCAGCATCACGCTCCCGATCCGCCCAGGTGCGCGCAGTGCCGCCGCCGCGACGACTGCGGCGCCGCTGGAATGGCCCACCAGCAGGGGGCGCTCCCCCGGCCCACCGAGGTGCATGGCGCTGAGGAAGCCGAGCAACTGCTCTGTGAAGTGGCTGACGGTGTACGGGCCGCGGCGTTCGCTGTAGCCGTCTCCGGTCAGGTCCAGTGCGTAGACCCGGTGACCGCGCGCGAGGAGCGGTGCCAGTCGTGACCAGGTGTCCACCTGCTCGAACGCGCCATGGACGAGGACAACCGGCGAACCGGTCGTGCCCCAAGTCTGGTAACGGGTACGGACATCGGCCGCCTGAACGTATCGCAGGCCTCCTGGGAGCGCGGCACGTCGTGCGGTGAAGGCGTTGTACGCCAACGACGCCGTGGTGACGACTGCGAGCAGTACCGCACAACCGAGCGCCACACGTCTCAACCACCGCCTGAGCCGCGGCGGGCGCGGCGCGGCGGTGCACTGCACGGCGTCGGAATCCGGCGGCGCGGGCTCGGTCCGCCCGGCCGGAGAGTCGGCATCCACGCGAGTTCCCATTCTGTTTCAGGCCGACAACCCCGACGGCCGGCACGGTCACGGACGACGCGGACACGCCGATCAGGCAAACGCCCATCGCCCTGTCCACAGCATCGCCCTGTCCAGAACCCGGATCATCCACCGAGGGTCGTCATCACACCTACTCCCGTGGGGGTAGGAACCCGCCCGGGCGAAGCCGAGTGCCCCAGGCCAGGGCATCTCCGGGGGCGAGTGGCATTCTCGCCGTACGGGACCGAGCGGCCCTCGGCGGTGGCCGTAGTGTTCGGCAGTGCCTGTCTCTTCGGTGTCACGCGCCGGCGGCACCAGCAGCACCGCCCGGCCCGCTACCTGGCCGGCGCCCCCGGTTGCTGGCTCAACTTCTGCGCTCCAAAGCCCAGTTCGACCCTGCGCGCCATGATCAGCCGGCCAGGGTCCCGGTTGCACAGGTCGAGACATGGGAGGGCCGGCCCGGAACCTCTGTCCCGGGCCGGCCCTCCCACGCGGCGTCAGCTTGCGGCGGGGACCGGGTCGCGGGTGGGTGCGGGCGTCTCCTTGGTGCCGGGCTCGGCGGTCACTGCAGAAGGAGTGGCGACAGGGGCATACGGGATTTCGCCGCGCAGGACGGCTTTGGCGCGGGACTCGTCGAGTTCGCCCTCCCAGCGGGCGACGGCCAGGGTGGCGACGCCGTTGCCGACCAGGCTGGTCAGGGCTCGGGCCTCGGACATGAACCGGTCGATGCCGAAGATCAGCGCCAGGGCGGCCACCGGAACGTGCGGGACGGCGCTGAGAGTGGCGGCCAGGGCGATGAAGCCGGAGCCGGTGACGCCTGCGGCGCCCTTGGAGGTGAGCAGCATGATGGCGAGCATGGTCACCTGCTGGGTCAGGCTGAGGTCGATGCCGAGGGCCTGAGCCAGGAAGACCGAGCCCATGGTCAGGTAGATGGCGGTGCCGTCCAGGTTGAAGGAGTACCCCGCGGGCAGCGTGATGCCGACGACCGGCTTCGAGGCGCCCGCGTGCTGGAGCTTGGCCATCATGCGCGGCAGTACGGGCTCGGTGGAGGAGGTGCCCAGGACGATCAGCAGCTCCTCCTTGATGTAGCGCAGGAAGGGCAGCAGCCGCAGTCCGTTCAGGCGCATCACGGTCCCGAGGACCACCAGGACGAAGAAGAGCGCGGTCAGCCAGAACGAGCCGACCAGCAGGGCGAGATGGCGCAGGGTGCCCAGGCCGTAGTTGCCGATGGTGAAGGCCATGGAGCCGAACGCGCCGATGGGGGCGAGCCGCATGATCCAGCGGATGAGCGTGAACAGGACCGTGGAGAACTTCTCGATGCCCCGGGCGATGCCGAGGCCGGCCTCCCCGCTGGCGTGCAGCCCGAAGCCGAACAGCACCGACACCAGCAGCACCGGCAGGATCTCGTTGCCGGTCAGAGCGCCGACCACGGTGGCCGGGATGATGGCGAGGACGAACTCGGCGAAGCCCTCGTGGGCCGTGGTCGCCTCCGGTGGCAGGCCCTTGGTCGACAGGGTCGAGAGGTCGATGTGCAGACCGCTGCCCGGCTGGACGACGTTGACGACGACCAGGCCGATCACCATGGCCACGGTGGTCAGCACCTCGAAGTAGACCAGAGCCTTCAGGCTCACGCGGCCGACCGCGCGGGCGTTGCCCATGGAGGCGATGCCGTGGACCACCGTACAGAAGATGATCGGAGCGATGAGCATCTTCACCAGCGCGATGAAGCCGTCGCCGAGCGGTTTGAGGTCAGCGCCCAGGGACGGCCACAGCCCGCCCACGGCGGCGCCGAGGAGGACGCCGATCAGGCACTGGATGTAGAGGTGGGACAGCAGGCGGCGGATGCGGCCAGGTGGTGCGGTGACGGTACCCGGGGCGGCGTCGTTGCGGCTCATGCGGGGCGTCCTTCCAGGACGGGAACGAGGAGTTCGGCTCGGGCGATACGCCGGGCGGCGCGGTGCAGCAGCACCGTGGGGGACGCGCCGTCCGGTGCGGGGACGGCTTGGGTGGTGACCACGCCGGCGGGGGTGCCCAGGCGGAGCGTGCCGTCGGCGGTCTGCCGGGCGACGCGGTGGGCGAGGGTGCCGGGGGTGGCGGCGGCCGTGGCCAGGGCCACGGCGGAGGTCAGGCCGATCGCCGGGTGCGGCGCGTGCATGGAGACCATGCGCACGGCCAGGTCGTACTCGTCCTGGTTGACGAGTGTGCCCTGTGTGGTGCGGTAGGGGGCAGGTCGGGCGACGATGCCGACCTTCGGCACCGCATGGCTGATGGGATCGCCCTCCCGGGCCAGGCCCATGGCCAGCGCTGCCTGGCGGCGCAGCAGTGTCAGCGCGGGCACTGCGGCGGCGAACGCGGTGAGGGGCTCGGTGCCGTCGAGTCCGAACGCCTTGGCCTCGAACAGCGCGGCCGGCGCGCCGGCGTCCACCAGGGATGCCTCGACGGGACCGTCCGGGCCGGTCAGTTCGTCCAGTGCCCGGCCGGTCGGCAGAGCGCGTCCGGTCGTCGAGCCCGCCGGGTCCTCAAACCCGAGCAGGACCGGCACGCCCCGTGCCGAGGTACCCGGCACCACCGCCACCCCCTCCTCCGGAGCCACGCCCCCGGGGCTGGGGATGGTGCCGGTGAGGCGGGCCCCGGTGTTGACGTTGAGCATGCGGACGGTGGTGGTGTCCGACGCGATCGGCACGAGATCGTGGTGGACGGCGTACAGGGCCACAGCGGTGGCGCAGTTGCCGCAGTTGCTGGCCCACTCCACACGCTCGTCGCCGATCCCGACCTGTGCGAAGGCGTACTCGACGTCCACACCGGGTCGGCTCGACGGCTGTACGACGGCGGCCTTGGAGGTGGTGGAGGAAGCGCCGCCCACGCCGTCGATCTGGCGCGGGTCGGCGGCGTTGAAGGCGGCGAGCAGCAGGGCATCGACGTCCACGCCCGTGGCGACCACGTCGCGGTGGTCGAAGATCCAGCACTTGCTGGTTCCTCCGCGGATCATCTCGCCCTGCAGACGCAGCACAACCGACTCCTCACATACGTGGAAAGGGAAGTCCACCGACGGCCTCGCCGTGCGTGGTGTCCTCCACGGTGGGTTACGCCAGCGTGAAGTACAATCTCGGAAATCTGCATGGCTATTAAGCTGGAGTGAACGCTGGAGGTGGCGACATGCTCGACGTCCGGCGCATCCTGCTGTTCACGGAGGTCGCCCGGCGCGGCTCGGTGACCGCGACGGCCCGCGCCCTCAACTACACCCCGTCAGCGGTGTCGCAGCAGATCAGCCGTCTGGAAACGGAGGCAGGTCAACCCCT
Source organism: Streptomyces sp. NPDC051172 (assembly GCF_040682555.1). NCBI lineage: Bacteria > Bacillati > Actinomycetota > Actinomycetes > Kitasatosporales > Streptomycetaceae > Streptomyces > Streptomyces sp. NPDC051172. Next base: position 5,991 of record NZ_JBFBBE010000186.1, on the reverse strand, counting down.
GTTGGAACGGCACGCCCGGGGCGTCACCCTCACCGACGCCGGACGGGCACTGGCCGAACGAGGGCACCGGATCGAACGGGAACTGCGGGCCGCGGAGAACGAACTCGCCGACTACGCGGGGCTGCGCGCAGGCACGCTGCGCATCGGCACCTTCCCCACCGTCGGCGCCTCGCTCCTCCCGCGGGCCGTGATCGCCTTCCGGGACGCCCACCCCGACGTACGGCTGACCGTCCGCAGTGCCCGCATCGCCGGACTCTGGACCATGCTGGAGAACCGGGAGATCGAAATGTCGCTGATGTGGGACTACGACTGGAGCCGGATCGATCGTGGGGACATCGTCGTCACCCCGCTCCTCGACGACCCGCCGGCCCTTCTCGTCAGCGACCAGCATCCACTCGCCGGCCGTGACGCCGCCTCGCTCGCCGACTTCGCAGACGACCCCTGGATCACCCGCGCCGACCATCACCCGGTGGCCGAAGCCCTCGTGCGCGGCTGCCGCGCCGTCGGCTTCGAGCCCCACATCGCCTACGAGGCCCACGACTACCAGGAAGCCCAGGCCATGGTCGCCGCCGGCATCGGCGTCGCCCTGGCCCCCACTCTGGCCCTGGAGGGCATCCGACCCGGCGTCAACGTCCTGCCCCTCCAGCCGCCGGCCCCCATCCGCCGCATCCTCCTGGTCCGCATGGCCGACCACTCCCCCACTCCCGCCGCCCTGACCTTCGCCGCACTCCTCCGCGACGCCGCTGTGGCCCGGATCCTCTGACGGTCAAGGGCGGTGCAGTCGCCGTCGTCCACGGCGGCCCGAACGGCAGCCCAGCCGGCGCAGCGTGGCAGGTGGCGCCGTAGTTGTCCGCGCGGGTTGGAAGACCCCATGGTTTTGCGCCGAGGCGGCAACACATTGCGCAGGCACCCCCGCCCGCCGAAGTCGGCGACGCCGAGAGTTCCTCTCAGACACCCCAAACGCAGGCGTCGTTTGTCGTGGGCTCCCGCCAGAACGTCGGCTCGATCTGCGCTGATACCCCTGCGGCTTCGAACATCGGCCTGGTCTCGGGCCCCTGCTCCTGGAAAAGCGACTCGAAGCTCTGCTGGTCGGGCCACTCGTCGAGCATCAAGCTGCCGCCGTCCTCGGAGCCGTGGAAGCGGTGCGCAATGAGGCCATGAATATCCAGCACTGATGCCGCCACAGGCCCGCTCCGCGCACGCACCGCGCCCACGGCCCGGGGGCCTGAACCGCCGCAGCAGCGGCGGCCACCGAGAGTGCCTCGGCTGTCGCCGCGTCGGCGGGCAGGAACGCCTCGAGCTTCAGCTCGGCAAGTGTGACGTCGACGGCGGTCGCAAAGGTGGTCACGGTCGTGATCAGGTGCAGCTCACCGTACGAAGACCGCAGATGGAGCGGAACTGCAAAACCGAGTAGCCCGGCGGACGGATCGAGTTGAGGAACGTATTCGGTGAGTTCGGCGCGCAACTCCTCCAGATGGCCGAGGCGGGCCAGGATGTGGCGCGCCCATTCGGCGAGATTACGGATGCGGGGAGCGAGGCCGTCGGGATGCAGCGCGAGGCGGTAAATGTTCGTGCCCGGGCCGACCAGCTCGGGGCTCACCCCCTCGGTGATCCGATCGAATGCGGAATTCGCGGCGATCAGGCCACCGCTGCGGTCCGCCACCAGTGCCGGATACGGCAGATGTCCGCGCAGGATGTGATCGATCGCCGTGCGCACGGGAGCCAGCACCGGGTCGTCGAGTGCGCTCTCGGGGTAGGCGGGCGCGTACCCGGCGGCCAGCAACAACTCGTTGCGCTCCCGCAGCGGCAGTTCCAGCGACTCGGCCAGACGTACGACCATTTTCCGGCCGGGGGCCGACCTGCCCGATTCGATGAAGCTGAGATGGCGCTGCGTGGTGCCCGCCCGAAGCGCCAGCTCGAGTTGGCTGAGATGACGACGGGTACGACGTTCGCGAAGCGCACGGGGGAAGTCCACGGGCCAGTTGTAACGGCGGCGACGTGTCCCTGGCCATTCCCCGCGGGGAATTGTCGCCTCTCGCAGCCGTCGCCGAACATCGCCGCCATGGACATCGGCGTACTGCTTCCGACCGGAACCGCCCAGTGCGGCCCGGCCGACGACCCTCGCGAGCTCATCGCCTTCGGCCGCCAGGCCGAACGGCTGGGCTTCTCCTCGCTCTTCGTCAACGACTCCCTGATCAGCCCGCGCATCGAGGCACTCACGATGTTGGCCGCGCTCGCCCCGACGACCGAGACCGTGACACTGGGTACGGCTGCACTGATGCCGTTCCTGCGGCGACCGGTCCAGGCCGCGCAGTCGCTTGGCTCGATCGACGTGTTGTCCGGTGGCCGACTCACCGTGACCGTCGGTGCCGGCTTCCCCGGCCGCTTCGGGCGGCCCCTCTATACGCTGTCCGAGCTGCCGTGGGAAAGGCGCTTCGCCCGCCTGGACGAGACCGTCGCGCTGTGGCGGGCCCTGCGGGACGGCGCCGACTCCTTCCACGGCGAGATCCTCCGGTTCGACGACATCCCGCCCACGACCAGGCCGTCCCAGACCGGCGGCCCGCCCATCTGGCTCGGCGGCGCGACACCCGCAGCACTGTCCCGCACCGGACGGATGTACGACGGATGGCTGCCCTACCCGCCCGATCCCGCCGACTACGCATCCGGTCTTCGCCATGTCCGCCAGGCGGCGGCCGAGGCCGGGCGTGCAGCCGAGGACGTGACCCCCGCGCTGTTCGTCTCCATATGGTTGGACGACGACATCGAGAAGGGCCGTCGAGCACTGGATGCCTACGCGCGAGCCACCTACGGCATGCCGCTGAAGGAGTTGGAGGGGATCCAGGCCGTTGTCACCGGCTCCGCCCACCACGTGGGCCGGCGCCTGGGGCAATACGTCGCGGCCGGCGCCCGGCACGTCGTCGTACGACTCGGCGCCCTCGACCTGCACTCCCAGCGTGACCAACTCGAACAGCTCGCAGACCTCATCCCCGCCGTCCAGAAGACGGCCGCTGAGCCTGAACCCGTGAACTGCGTTGAGATGAGGGAGAGATGAGGGACAGTCCGGTTCCAGCGAGGCATCCGATGCGGTGACGCGCAGGGCGCGGTCGTCGGGTCCCGGCCGCGGTCTGGGACGATCGCGCGGTGTTGCGAAGTGTTGGGATCACTGCCGAACTGATGGGCCCCTTGCAAGCCGAGGACTTTCACAACCTGCACTGGCAAACGAGGCTGGAGCTCAGCGTGGACTGCTTCATCTGAGGCCGCACCCGGCGCACGACCTCCTTCCGGTACGGGCTGGAGCACGCCCTGTGTTCAGCCCATGACGACTACTCCGAGCACTCCACCACGGCCCGGGCCCCGTTCCACGATGCGAAGCGCAACCAGGCGGCTACCGCACTCTCGCATACACCGTGGGTGGCGCTCGGCATCCAGACCAACATGGTCCGCCCGGTACGCGACATGTGCGGCCACTGCGACCACCTGCTCGCCACCAGCAAACCTGAGCCTCACCCCAGTGCCACATCAGACAACCGTCGCTCTGTGGCACCGCTGGAAAACTCGTCGAAACAGTCTCCCCGACGCAGCCAGGGATGGCCCCTCTCCGGCCCTTGACGGGGGGGCTGGACGGACCAGGAGTCGGGGCCTGGGTTGGGCGCTTGCTGGTGTCCGCCGGGGCCCCCAGCAGCCCATTCCAATCGTCGACATACATCGCCTGACCTGGTCTCTCCTCATCCTCGCTCCTACGATCGACGTCGGTCGAAAGGGGGCCGGATGGACCGGACCGTACGCACCGTCGAGGATGTTCTCGCGCTCTTGGACGGGCTCTTCGCATCCGAATCCGAGGCCGGCCGCCTGGCGACCGGCGACGGCAGGGGCTTTTGGGACCGTTTCTATGCCGACCGGTCGAGGTCGGTCCCGTTCTTCGTGTCCAAACCGGACGAGAACCTGGCCACCTACCTTGACCAGGGCCTGATCGCTCCCGGCCGGGCCCTGGACCTGGGCTGCGGACCGGGCCGCAATGCCGTGTACCTCGCCTCGCGCGGCTTCGAGGTGGACGCCGTCGACCTCTCCCCGGTGGCCGTCGCCTGGGGTGAAGACCGGGCCCACGAAGCCGGAGTCGACGTCCGCTTCCTGTGCGGCAACGCCTTCGCGCTCCCCACCACCGAGTTGACCGGCCCATACGACCTGGTCGTCGACTCCGGGTGCTTCCACCACCTACCGCCGCACCGCCGCGTCAGCTACCTGGCCCTCCTCGACCGCGTCCTCGCACCGGGCGGCCATCTCGCACTCACCAGCTTCGCCGCCGGCGCGGAGGGAATGGGCTCGGAACTCACCGACGCGGACCTCTACCGTGAACGCGAGCTGCAGGGCGGCCTCGCCTACACACCCGAGTCGCTGCGCTGGATCTTTTCTGACCTGGCAGAGGTGGAACTGCGCCGCATGCGGGAGGAACCCCCCGAGTCAGCACTGTTCGGCGTGACATTCCTGTGGACCGCGTTGTTCCGTCGGGGTGCGGCTGCATCAGGCGAGGCTCGCCCTGTTGACGACCGCGAGTAGACACTCGTCCTGGGCGTCGCGGCGCCTGACGCACCGGCGTACCCGCGCCGGCGCCGGCGCACTCCGATTTCACGCTGGAGTCCGAAGGTGAACTTCTCCTCGGACTCCAGGTTCTTACCCGTGTGGTTTCAGAGCATGATGAGCAGACGCGTCTTCGGCTTGAGCTTCCTGTTCACCGAACGGCTCTGCACGTATACCTCCAACTTCGGGTTGTTTCCCGCCTTCACGGAGACGGTCCCCTGGATACCCGAGCCGAACAGCAGGGTGCGCGCCGCATCGCCCGTATAGGCGCGGTCGGTGTCCTTCTCGACCACGATGACTTCCTTGTTCAGCTGAACTTGAGCCCGCGCGCCCAACTGGTAGTAACACGAACCGCGTTCGTACGTCACACCTGGGTGGGAGTTGACGAAGGGGCGGATCTCGACCTCCTGGTCGACCTTCAGGAGCCGGTATTTGTTCGCCGGAATCGGTTCGAGGTTCGCTCGAACCTCGTCCAGTGATATGTCCTGACCCACGGCGAACAGGTTCTTCGTGCCGCGCACGCCCTGCTCTCGCCCCCGGAGGAAGCTGGTGGCGGCAGCGCGCACGGTGCCGATCGCCTCCTCGACGCCCTTCTGGGAATCCGCGTCCCAGATGGCGATGTTCCCGGCCGGGAAACCGTAGTTCTGCGCGGTCCGCTTGGCCAGGGAGTTCGGAACGAGGATCGCGGATGTCCAGTGGCCCGGGAGCCCGCCCATCTTCGCCGTGATCCTGTCGAGCCAGGGGCCGAGGATGGTCATGTCGCCGTCGTGCCGCCTGTCGCCCCCAGATGCGTTCTCCTCGCCGTCCGTCACCACGATCTGGAGGAAGCTGTGTTCGCCGTATTCCTCCCAGATATGCCCCAGGTCCTCCAAGGACTTCAGTGAAGCCTCAATGAGGGCCGTGGCGCCATTGTTGACCCGGTACAGACCACGCATGGACGGCAGATGCTTCACGTCCATGTCCCAGACCAGGTTCTCCACCTTGTGGTCGAAGGAATAGAGGCTGATCCGGGTTTCGTGGCCGAGGCTGTCCGATTCGGCTTTCAGTCCCGCCACGAACTCGTCCACGACGCGAATGAGTTGACTCTCGTGCGGACGCATGGAACCCGAACAGTCCACCACCAGCGCGACGTGGTTCACCTTGTGCTGGATCCTGTTTGCGGACATGCTTCTGCTCCCCCTCCGAGCTGCCCCGAATGATGCTTTCACTCTATGGGGAGGCACTGACAACGGCCTTTCACGCAGACCGGGCCCCCGGCACACCAGTGGCTCAACGCCGTAACGACTGTTGGCTCAGGGCGTTGAGGTCCTCAAGCCGCCGACGGTGACTGCTCAGCAGGTCGTGTGACCTGCCGCTGATCGGATCGTTGGTCTGTTCGTGGGCCTGTCGAAGCGTCGTCCGTCGTACGACGATCTC
>NZ_JBFBBE010000185.1:0-13280 GCF_040682555.1 Streptomyces sp. NPDC051172 | reverse complement strand
GCGGCGGGGCCTCGTACGTGTCACTCGATCCCGGTGATCTCCAGTTCCCGGCCGCTGCGCAGGTCGGTGGAGGGCCGGTCGCAGTGCGGGCACCAGAAGAACGGGGGCATGCCCACCGGGAACTCCTGCGCGCACGCGCCGCAGTAGGCGTGCGCGGGGACCGGCTCCACCACGAGCCGGGCCGCGGCGAGAGCGGTGCCGTCGCGGGCCACCTCGAACGCGAAACTCAGTGCGTCGGGTACGACCCCGGCCAGCTCCCCGACCCGGACGGTCACCGCCGAGACGGCTTCCGTTCCGTCCGCCCGGGCGAGCTCGTCGGCCCGCTCGATGATCGCGGTCGCGATCGACAACTCGTGCACGGCCGGCTCACGGATAGCGGCGGCCTGCGCGGAAGCCGCCGGCCATCCGGTAGATCCGCAACTCGCGCCTGATGCTCGGCCACTCCCGGACGAGCAGCGCCAGGGCCACGGCACCGGCCAGAACGGCCTCCGCCAGCAGCAGCTGCCGTCCCGTCGTGGCGCTGTGCGCGCCGTCTGCTCGCTGGACCTTCATTGCGGCTCCCTGTTGTTCCTCATCCCGGGGGGATGTTCGGCATGACGTCGAGGAGGGCGTCGTGCCGCTTCCAATGGATCCCGGTGGAGCGGCGCGCGTCCGCGGTGCCGTCCTCGTGGTGTCCGGTCTGGCGGCCGTAGGGCCCTGTGTTGCCCTGGTGCATGCCGGGCACATGGCCGGTGGAGTCGGGCTTGGCGTGGGGGCGGCCGACTCTGATGCTGCCCATGGGGTGTTCTCCTTCCTCGTCTCCGCGCCGCGGAGTCGTGGTCATGGCCGCTCGGTGAGGTCGTCGAAGAACCGTTCGACGGCGGGCCAGATCCGGCCGCCGCCGGACAGGCCACGCCATTCCCGGCGTACGACGGCGATCATCCGGTAGCAGTCGTCGACCGGGACGATCCAGTGGTGGTCGAGGCCGTGGACGGTGTTCACGAGCAGTGCCTCCACGTCGGGTTCCAGGGAGGCGAGCTGCGGACAGGCTGCGGTCAACCGCAGCCAGGCCGCCGCGTCGATCTCCCACCGCATGGCCCCGGCCGGGCTCGGGCCCTCGGCGGTGACCGTGCCGTCGGCCCGGGGCAGGAAGAAGACCAGGCCGACGGGCACGCCCAGAATCTCAGTGTCCACCCGGGGGAGCCTGATCCGCCTGCGGGGAACGAGCCGGTAGTGCCCGTCGCCCGCGCCGTGGTCGGCGAACAGCACCGAGCAGGGGCCGCAGGCGCAGCGCACCTCCTCGGCTGCGGTGTCGTACAGGTGGCGGTGCTCCTCGGGCACCGGCGCGGCGCACAGGTCGCACCGCTCCGTCTCGGCCGCCAGCGTGGCCTCGGCGGAGGAGCGGATGAGGCGGGCGAGCGCGCCGTCCGTGGTCACGGTGTGCCCCGGTGGGTGAGCGTGGTCAGCGGTACGAAGGCCGGAGCGGTGGTCTGCACCTGCTCCACCTCCGTCAGCTCCGGGGCTACGGCGAGCACCGCCTCCCGGACGGCTGCGGTGACGTCGCCTGTCCCGCCGCCGCAGCCGGAGCCGCAGCCGCCGCCCGTCGTCAGCCGCACACGGCCCACATCTCCGTCCGCGCCGGCCCACTCCACGTCGCCACCGCGTTCCTGTACGGCGGACCGCAGCCGCTCGACCGCGCGGGCCGCCCGACGCTCGGCGGGCTCCGGATGGATCGCGTGCAGCACCAGCAGATGCCCCAACAGCTCGTCCTCGACCAGGTGTTCGGCCAGCTGCGCGTCCGCGTGGTCCATGACCCGGGCTAGCGCCTCGCCGTAGACCTCGGTCAGCAGCCGCACCGTCTCGACCGCGGAGCGGGTGGCGGGTCCGGGTGCGGATTCGAGCCCTTCCAGCAGCTGGTCGAGCCGGGTCAGCCGGGCCTCGACGGCGGGGTCCGCGAGCCGCTCGGGCTCAGCCATGGTTCGCGCCGTACGTCGGCGAGTGCAGGGTGGTCAGGGTCTTGCCCTTGCCGACGTACATGTGCACCCCGCACGGCAGACAGGGGTCGAAGCTGCGGACGGTGCGCATGATGTCGACGCCCTTGAAGTCGTCCGGCCCGTTCTCCTCGAAGATCGGCTGTCCCTGGACCGCGTCCTCGTAGGGACCGGGGGTGCCGAACTTGTCGCGGGGGCTGGCGTTCCACGGAGTGGGCGGGTACGGGTGGTAGTTGGCGATCTTCTTGTCCTTGATCACCAGGTGGTGGGAGAGGACCCCGCGCACCGCCTCGTGGAAACCGCAGCCGATGGCCTCGTCCGGCACCTCGAAGTTCTCGAACACCTTGGTGTCGCCGTCCCGCACCAGGCCCATCGCCTCTTCCAGGAACTGCAGGGCCATCGCGGCCGCGTAGGCGACGAAGTACGGCCGGGCGCGGTCCCGTTCGACGGTGTTGCTCCACTTCGGGATGCGCCACTCCAGGGTCGTCTCCGGCAGCGACTCGCCCCTGGGCAGCGAGATGCGCACGCTGTGGCCGGTGGACTTGATGTACGGCGTGTCGACCAGTCCGCTCAGCGCGGTGGACCACAGGCGGGCGAGCGGGCCGCCTCCGGTGTCCAGGGCGAGGTGGTCGCCGCTGCGCGGGTCGTACCAGCGTGGGCTCATCACCCAGCTGTACTTGTCGTCGAAGTTGCGCTTCTGCGGGACCGGCACGGTGGTCTGGTTCCACGGGTGGCGCATGTCGACCGGGTTGCCGAGCGGGTCGTGGGTGACGAAGGGCTGCTCGCCCACCCAGTCCTCGTAGTAGGAGCTGCCGAGCATGATCCGCAGGCCGAGGTTGATGTCGACGAGGTTGTTGGTGACCAGTGCGCCGTCGACGACGATGCCCGGGGTGACGTACATCGCCTTGCCCCAGGTGTTCATGTTCTCGTAGCGGTAGTCGACGACGTCGGGGTTCTGGAAGGCGCCCCAGCAGCCCAGCAGGATGCGGCGGTTGCCGACCTCCTCGTAGCCGGGCAGCGCCTCGTAGAAGAAGTCGAAGACGTCGTCGTTCATGGCGACGGCCTTCTTGACGAAGTCGATGACCCGCATGAGACGGCTGAGGTAGTCGGTGAAGACGGTCGGCTGCGGCAGCGTGCCCACGCCGCCGGGGTAGAGCGTGGACGGGTGGACGTGGCGTCCCTCCATCAGGCAGAACATCTCGCGGGTGACCCGGCTGACCTTCAGGGCCTCCTTGTACACCTCGCCCTCGAAGGGGTTGAAGGCCTTCATGATGTCTGCGATCGTCCGGTAGCCGTGGATGTCCCCGCGCGGGGCGTCGGAGCGTTCGGCGCGGGCCAGCACACCGGGGTTGGTGGCCTTGACCATGGCTTCACAGAAGTCCACGAAGACCAGGTTGTCCTGGAAGATCGTGTGGTCGAACATGTACTCGGCCGCTTCGCCGAGGTTGACGATGTGCTCGGCGAGCCGCGGCGGTTTGACCCCGTAGGCCATCTGCTGGGCGTAGTCGGAGCAGGTGGTGTGGTTGTCGCCGCAGATGCCGCAGATACGGGAGGTGATGAAACCCGCGTCCCGGGGGTCCTTGCCCTTCATGAACACCGAGTAGCCACGGAACAGCGACGACGTGCTGTGGCACTCCACGACCTCCCGGTTGGCGAAGTCGATCTTCGTGTAGATGCCCAGGTTCCCGATGATGCGGGTGATCGGGTCCCAGGACATGTCCACGAGCTGCGGCGGCTTGCGTCCCGTGGGCCGGGCCTCGGTTGTGGTCATCGCTGTTGCTGCCCCTTGCTTTCGCTGTTCCGTGGGTCGGTCCGTGGTGGGGGTGTGTGTCGGGCGGTGTCAGGGACGCCAGTGCGGGTCGTAACCGCTGGTCAGCTTCCGCTTGTTGTGACGCCACTTGGGTTCGTGGTTGACCAGCTCGTTCGTGAAGCCGCGCAGTCGGCGGATGACGGCCCCGTACGGCTTGACGATCATGGAGGAGAGCGTTCCGCCGGGCGGCTCGTCCATGAACGGCATGAACGCGTCGGGGAAGCCGGGCATCGTGCAGCCGATGCAGATGCCGCCGACGTTCGGGCAGCCTCCGACGCCCGCCATCCAGCCGCGCTTGGGCACGTTGCAGTTGACGACCGGACCCCAACACCCCGTCTTGACCAGGCACTTGGGCGAGTTGTAGTCCTTGCCGAAATTGCCCTGCTCGTAGTACGAGCCGCGGTCACAGCCCTCGTGGACCGTCTTGCCGAACAGCCACTGCGGGCGCAGCATGTGGTCCAGCGGGGGCGGCGGAGCGGATCCGGCCGCGTGGTAAAGGACCCAGATCAGGGTCTCCATGAAGTTCTCGGGCTGGATCGGACAGCCGGGGACGTTCACCACGGGCAGACCGCCCTGGGACCTGAAGTCCCAGCCCAGGTAGTCCGCGAGGCCCATGCAGCCGGTCGGGTTGCCGGCCATGGCGTGGATGCCGCCGAAGGTGGCGCAGGTGCCGGCGGCCACCACCGCCCAGGCCTTGGGGGCGAGTTGGTCGATCCACCGGTTGAGGGTCTGCGGTTCGCCGGTCTCCGGGTCGTTGCCGAACGACGTCCAGTAGCCGTCGCCCTTGATGATGTTCTGGTTGGGGACCGAGCCCTCGATGACGAGGATGAACGGGGCCAGTTCGCCGCGTACCGCGGCCCGGTAGGGAGCGAGGAAGTCCTCGCCGCCCAGGCTCGGGGAGAGCACCTTGTTGACCAGGTTCACCTTGGGCAGGCCCGGGATCAGGCCGAGGACCAGGTCCTCGATGGAGGGCTGGTCTGCGGCCGTCAGGGAGACGGTGTCGCCGTCGCAGCTCATGCCCTCGGAGATCCAGAGGATGTGGAGCTCGTCGATGCCCTGCCGTTCCTCGCCGCGGCCGGGTTCGCCGCTGACTTCGGTGGTGCTGCTGTGCGTCGTCATGTCAACGGCCTCCGGTGCGGGGGGTGTCGGAGTCGGTGGGCTGGAGTGGTTCGAGTTCGTCGGGCCGGAAGTAGTGGAAACGGCCGTACCAGCTGTGCAGTTCGGCCGCGGGATCGTCGTCGAGGGTGACGGCGAGGTGCACGCTGCCGTCCACGTCGTGGAGGACGGCGGCCACCTCGGCGGTCCGTCCGACCAGGAACATGTCCTGGGCGTCGGCGCCCCGCCTGCGTGGCCGAAGCCGTACGCGGCTGCCGCCGCCGAGGGGCACGCCGTCGACGAGCACCGTGTCGGTGGACGGGGAGAGACCGTCGTCGGTGCCCTCCTGCCACCAGGCGGGGCGTACGGCGGGCGGGGGCGGCGGGTCGGCCGGAGTCAGGGAGCGGATGGCACCGTGCAGCCGTTCGAGGACCTCCGGGGGCATGGTGTCGACCCGGTCGAGGATCTCGGCGGCCCGTGGGTCGGTGGCGCGTGCCTCGCGTTTCTCCTCGTCGGTCAGCAGCATCGTGCGCAGCGTGAGGATCTCGTCGATCTCCGCGGCGTCGTGCAGGTCACCGGGGCTCTCGGGGGCCACCTGCGGATGGTCGGGAAGGATGATCGGCGAGGAAAGCAGGACATGGCCCGTGGCGCCGGTGTGGGAAGTAGGGGGTTCGCCACCGAGGACGGGGAAGGTGAATTCGTTCCGGCACGTGCCTGCCAATGCACGCAGGTCCTCGGGGGGATCGATCAGCGAGACGAACTCGACGCCGGCACCGCCGAGCAGCGTGTGGGCGGCGATGAGCGCGCCACGCAGCGCTTCCTCGCGCGTGGCCCGCGGATCCGGGTCGCCTCCTGTGTTGGTGGTGCGTACCCGCAGACGGCAGAGGTTCTCCCCCAACCGCTCGGCGGCGACGGTGACTTCGGCCCGTACCTCCTCGCGGCGACGGACCACCCGTCCGGCACCCGAGGGCAGTGCCTCGATCTCCCTGCCGGCCGGCGCTCCCGCCGCAACGGTGCGTTCCTCCTGGAGGAGCTCGTCCAGCGGGACCGCGATGTCCACCTCGCACGGCACGGCCTCGTCGAAGGTCAGATGCACCGTGCCGTCGTCGGTGCGCAGCGACTCGACCTCTCGGAGGCGGCCGTGGCCGGTCTCCTCCACCTGCTTGCGCTGCAGCTGGAGGTATCGAAGCCTCACCCGCAGGGTTGCGCCGCGCTGCCGGATCCTCAGCAGCACCTCGGTCTGCTGGTACCAGGAGTCGGCGGAACCGGACACATTGGGGACGACCGGGCCGTCCTGCTCCACCCAGGCCCGCGGGAAGAGCACTCCGAACTGCCAGCGGACGCGGTTCTTGGCCGATGAGCGACGGTAGGGATAGAGCAGGTAGCCCTCATACAGGACGGCGTCGGCGACGGCGCTCAACTGCTCGAAGCCGTGCCGGGACCGGTCGGCCGACAGGCCCGGGGCGTCCCTCGTGGCAGCGGACGCCATGCCGCCCTCGACCGAACCATGCGACATCGCGCCTCCTGGTCACCGCATGCACGCCCATGCCTTCCACCACGGTCACACCGCCCACGCACCCTCGCCTCCTCCGGCGCATCATCACTGAGCCGTTCGGGGGGTGCTCGGAGTGGTCGGGCGGTCCGCGGCAAAGGACATGGGAGTGCTGTCGGCCGCTCGGCGACAGAAGTCGTCGCAGGTCCGGCGGGGGCGCCGTGCCGTTCAACCGGCCGGCGTGGCCCACCCCGGCGGACGCAGAATCGCCAGCAACTGGTGGACCAGCTCCTCCACCACTTCGTCGAGCGTGGCGTTCACCCAGCCGGCGCTCCAGTCGTGCAGCAACCCGTTGACGCTGCCGATGAAGGCCGTCGCCGCGATGCGGTAGTCGCGGGGCGCGGCCTCTCCGTGGGCTGCGGCGCTGTCCGCCTCGGCGCAGATGAGGTCCACCCAGCGGGAGCGGCGGGCCAGGCGCTGTTCCTCCAGACGTGCGCTGACGCCGATGATCTCGACGAAGGTGATCCTGATACGGCGTGGGTCTCCCGTGACGTTCCCGGCGTAGGCCCGGAAGATGGCGGTGACGCGCTCGGCGAGCGGGAGCCCCTGCGCCTCGGCGAACGCGGTCAGGACGGCCTCCTCGGCCCAGTCGTTGACCTGGAGGTGCAGCGCGGCCAGCACGTCCTCGAGGGTGCGGAACTCCTCGTAGAACTGGCGGGTGGACAGGCCCGCGGCCTCGCTCAGAGCCGCGACCGTGGTGGCGCGGTAGCCGGGGTCGCCGCCGAAGAGTTCGAGCGCGGCGTCCAGGAACCTCATGCGCCGCTCGGCCTGCCGTTCCGCGGCGGTCCTGCCGCCGTACCGTCCGGTCGGCGCCTTGAGCCTTCCCGCCACTGAGCCTCCCTTGTCGCCCGCCGCGCCAATTTTGTCGTGTACGCAGTCTTGTGGAGAAGGGCACCTCTTCCTTACTTTCCAGTAAGTAAGAATCTGAACGCGCTTGTTTTCAGATTCGGCCCCTTTTTTTTGGCATGCCCTCATCACCCCCCGTCCGCAGAGGAGAGAGCACTCATGCCTGCCTTCAGATCCAGGCACATCTGCTCCGTAGCCGCCGCCCTCGTCCTGACCGTCGCCGCACCCGCGACCGCCGCCACCGCGGACTCGTCCGCAGCGCTGCGCGAGGTGCTGTTCGTGGGCAACAACTGGGACGGCACCGCCACCGTCCTGAAATCGTCCGGCGACTTCGCCGAGGTCGGGCAGATCAACGTCGTTCCCGACAAGGCTCAGCGCATCGCGGAGATCAATGCCGACCCCATCAAGTGGATCTACTACACGGCCATCCGCAACCAGGTCGGCCAGGGCCACGACCAGTACGTCGACGACATGTACTCCACGCCCGACGGCACGTCCGTGGTGGTCTCCCGGCCCAGTTTCGCCGACGTCGTCTCCATCGACCTGGCCACCGACAAGATCAACTGGCGTTTCCCGGTGGCCGGTTACCGTGCCGACCACATGGCCGTCTCCCCCGACGGCACCAAGGTCGCGGTCTCCGCGTCCACCGCCGACAAGGTGCAGGTGCTGGACATCAACACCGGCAAGGAACTGGGCGAGTTCGGCACCGGTGACAAGCCGCACGAGAACGTCTTCACCAACGGCGGCAAGTACATCTGGAACATGTCGATCGGCGAGGTCAACACCTCCCTCGACGACCCGTCGGCGGACTGGACGAAGGGCGACCGCCACATCACCGTCGTGGACGCCACCACGTACAAGACGGTCAAGACCATCGACATGCGCGACCGGCTGGACGCGATCGGTCTGAAGGACTTCTCCGACGCGGTACGGCCCGCGGCATTCACGCCGGACTGGTCGAAGATGTACTTCCAGGTGTCGTTCTTCAACGGCTTCCTGGAGTACGACATCGCCGCCGACAAGATCACCCGGGTGAAGACGCTGCCGGCGAGCCCTGCGACCAACCCCGACCGCACCACCTGGCTGCTGGACTCGCGCCACCACGGCATCTCGATGAGCCCCGACGGCAGCAAGCTGTGCGTCGCCGGGACGATGGACAACTACGCCACCGTCGTCGACCGGGCCACGCTCCAAGAAGGCCCGCTCGTCACCGCGTCCACCCCGTACTGGGCCACGGTCAGCGGCGACGGCAAGGACTGCATCATCTCCGAGAGCGGCGCCGACCAGGTCACGGCGATCGACTTCGCGACCGGTCAGAAGGTCACGTCCGTGCCGGTCGGGGACCATCCGCAGCGGGTGCGGCTCGGCCATGTGCAGGCCGACTGGACGGGTGCGTCCGCGAACTGATCCTCCCTCACCGACGGCGCCGGACCACGCAGTCCGGCGCCGTCGGCCTGTCAGCCCGCCCGGGTCCGCGGCTCAGAAGTGCGCAGCTGCCCAGGTCGCCAGCTCGGCCTTGGCCGCGCCGAGGAGACTCGCCGACGGTGACACCGCCCCGTTGGTCACCAGCGCGTAGTGCAGGACGCCGGAGTCCGAGTCGGTGAGCAGGAGGCGCCGGCTGCCCGTGCCGCCCGGTTCGGGAGCCGCCGCGACCGGTGCCGAGGTCGTGTACGCCGACGGCCCGTAGACCGTGCCGAGGTCGGAGACGACGGTGGTCGTCGCGGTCGGGAACGAGGCGGGCAGGTGCAGTTCGGTGGGTGCCGTGCCGCTGCCCGACTTCCACACGAGCAACCCGTACTGGCCGGAGCCGACCAGCTGGGACACGTTCGGCAGTGAACTGGGCACCGGGTTCCAGGTCAGGGTCGTGGAACCGTCGCGCGAGCGGTCCTCGTAGGTGAAGGCGAGCGCCGTACCGGCCGTCGCACTCGGGTAGACGCGGTCGAGGAGCCGGGCGTCCTGACGGAGCGTCACCGTGCCGGAGGCGTCGAGTTTCGCGACCGAGAGGTCCTCGTCGTTCCAGGCGTCACCGGAGGTCTGGACCTTGTCGGCGTTGTCGTTCATCAGTTCGTGGTGGCGGCCGTTGTAGATGTCCCACTGCCACTGGCTGCCGGAGAGGGCCGGGCCGGAGGAGGCCGGGCTGGACCACCAACCGGAGCCCGGGATACGTGAGTCGAGGGCCTGGTACATCGCCTTGTCGACCGTCGGGGCCTTGCCCGACACGTTCCCGGACAGCGGCTGGCCGAACTCGCTGACCACGGCAGCCGTCCCCGCGGCCGATGCCCGGTCGCGGATCGTCCCGAAGTCCGTCGCGTACTGGCCGTCGGAGGCGTTGCCCCACATCAGGACCCCGGAGATGGCCTTCTGGTCGTAGAAGTGGGTGTTGAAGACATAGCGCGGGCCCAGCGTGCCGGCGTCCAGCAGCCCGCCCTCCTGCTTCTGGGCGTCGATGTTGGCGTCCCAGAAGAGGTTCGGTTCGACGAAGGCCGGTTTGTCCTGCCAGCCGGCCGCGTCCATTCGGGCCCGGAACTTCTGGTAGAAGGGCCACAGCAGGTTCTGCTCCCAACTGCGGCTGGACTGGCCGGAGTCGTAGCTGCCCGCGAAGGGCTCGTTGTAGGGGTCGAAGCCGACGATGCCCGCGAACTCGGCGTCGCTCAGGTGCTGTTCGACGTACGCCATGGTCTTCTGGGCGGTGGCGAGGAAGGCGTCCTGCAGGCCGTACTTGTTGTGCCAGAAGTCGTACTGCGCCTTCGTCACGGCCTGGTTCTGGGTGATGTTCTGACCCCAGAAGAGACAGATCCCGCACGACTCCTGCGGGTAACCGCCCAGCGCCACGGCCCACTTGGGGGCTCCGTCGCCCGTGTACCAGCTGCCCGAGTTGAAGAGGTAGCGGGAGTAGAGGTCCTGATGGAAGTCGGGGTACACGCGGATGCCGGCGTCGAGGAAGGCCTGCATCTGCGCGGTGGCGGCAGCCAGGTAGGCGGTGTCGACCGTGCCGCGGGTGGGTTCGGCGTGCGCCCAGGACAGCAGGAAGCGGACCGAGTTGCCGCCGCCGAGGGCGCGCAGCGCGGTCGCGGACTTCTTCGCGTCGGCGACCGAGGCGAAGGGCAGGCCGCTGTTCTCCTCCAGCTTGGTCTCGCCGGAGACGTTGTAGCCGCGCAGCACGACCTCGCGGCCGTTGCCGTCGACGAATCTGCCGTTCTGCACCGTCAGGGGCGATTCGTCGAACCAGAGGGAGTCGGGAAGGGTCGCGGCGGTGGCGGAGGGTGCACCCGCCACCGTCAGGGATCCGAAGAGGACAACCAGCACAACGAGCAGACGTGTCCGGATATTCGGCATGTCCACTACAGTCCGGTGATTTCCGGACACCGTCAATACTTCTGACTCTTGAGTAAGTTTCAGGATTTTCGAGGAGCGTTCCTTCTCAGCCACCTCAGCCCGTCACGCGACGCGTCACGTTCAACAGGTACTCCTTGCGGTTGAGGGGGTTGTGGTCGGTGCGCGAACGTTCAGGAACCGTTCCGAAAGTGATCGGTGCGTAGTGGTCGAAAGCGCTCTCCAACTCGCCCTCACCCCGGGTGAGTCCGGGCAGCCGCTGCTCCAGTTCGTGCACCCGGCCGGCCGGAACGGCACCCACCAGGACGCAGGCGGCGCCCTGCGTCCGGGTCGTCTGCGGCACGGCACGCAGGGCGGCCAGTACCGGCAGCAGGGCGCCGAGTGTGTCGGCCGGTGCTTCGAGGCGGAAGCGGTGCATCGGCTCGTAGACCCGGGTGCCCGCACGGCGCAGGGCCTCGATCAGGACCAGCGGGGTCAGGCCGCGGAAGTCGTAGCCCGTACTGGACATGCTCTTGTCGAAGCCCTGGTGGGCGTGGCTCTGCCGGGGCGAGTAGCCGGAGTGGGTCATGGTGACCGTGCAGTCGGTGACCTGCCAGCCGTGCAGGCCCTGCCCGAGGGTTTCACGGACGGTGTCCTCGACGGCCTTGAAGAAGGCGTACGGCATGGCGCCGAGCTCCACCCCCAGCCGGAACTGCACGCCCGAGCCCACCGGAGCGGGGTCGACGCGCAGGCCGACAGTGGCCAAGAACGGATTCTGGTCCTTCTTGTTGAACTCGACCGCCGCTCCCGGCCCGGACGGCCGCTCGATGCAGATGACCGTGGTCTCCCGGAAGGTGACGTCGAGCCCGAACTCCTCGGCGAGGGTGGCCTGGACGACCTCCTTCTGGACCTCGCCGTAGAGGGACACGGAGGTCTCCTGGCGCACCTCGTCGTGGCGCAGGTCGATCAGCGGGTCCTGTTCGGCGAGCTGGGTGAGCGCGAGATGGAGCCTGCGGGTGTCCACGCCCGGCCCCGGGACGACCACCGTCTCCAGCGTGGGCGGGGCGAAGAAGTGCTCGTAGGCCTTGCGGGGTTCGCCGATGGCGTCGCCGATCCTGATGTCGGTCAGGCCCCACAGTCTGGCGGTCCTTCCGGCGGGGACGGCGTCCGCCCGGACGTCGGTGCCGTGGTCGAAGACGCTGATCCCGGTGACCCTTCCCTCCGTGCGGGCCTCGCCGAAACGGATCCGGTCGCGGGTGCGCAGGGTGCCGGAGAACATGCGAGCGTACGCCACCTTCTCCCCTGCCGGGCCCCGCTCGACCTTGAAGACGGTGCCGGAGACCGGCCCGTCGGGGTCGCCGTCGGCCGGCGGCAGGAGCTCTTTGATGCCGGTGACCAGGGCGTTCACGCCTGCGCCGGTGATGGCCGAGCCGAAGTGGACCGGGTGGACGAGGGCCTGGCGGGTCTGGGCGGTGAGGGCTGCGCGGAGGACGTCATATGACATACCGCTCTGGGTGGCATGTGACCTTGCACCGGAGATGCCGGACAACATGTCGGCGCCCTCCACATAGGCGGCAAGCAATTCGTCGTCATGGTCCGCCAGGACATCGAGGGCAGCCTCGGGGAGTCCCGGCACGAAGTGGGCAGCGGGCGTGCCGAGTCCGCCGACCGTCCCCGTCGGCACGACGGCCGGTGTGAGCCGCTCGGAGATCTCCTGCAGTACGCCGTCGTACCGCGCCCCGCGGCGGTCGATCTTGTTGACGAACAGGAGGGTCGGGATGCGCAGCCGCTGCAGCGTCCGCATCAGGATGCGCGACTGCGCCTGGACGCCCTCGACGGCCGAGACGACGAGAACCGCGCCGTCGAGCACTCCGAGCACCCGCTCCACCTCGGCGATGAAGTCCGGGTGGCCAGGGGTGTCGATGAGGTTGACCGTCACGTCGTCGATCGCGAACGAGACGACCGCGGACTTGATGGTGATGCCGCGCTGCCGCTCCAGCGCGAGGGTGTCGGTGCGGGTGTTCCCGTCGTCGACACGGCCGGGCTCGTCGATCACGCCGACCGAGTGCAGCAGCCGCTCGGTCAGGCTGGTCTTACCTGCGTCGACGTGCGCGAGGATGCCAAGGTTGAGCAAGTGCACCAAGCGTCATGTCCTTCGAAGAGTGGGTCATTCCTTCCTGGGCGGACATGAACGGTGCTCGCATTGCTTCTCCTGGACGGTGCGGTGACTCGACACAAGAAGTGCACCAGTACCGGTGTCACGGCGGCAACGGATTAACGCTCAACCAATGGCTCCTCGACCCGATCCTGGGAGGGCACATGACCCACCTCTCGGTGGGGCTGGCGGCGTCAGCGTCAAGGGCTGCTCCGTGCTCGCCGCCCAGGCGGACGGAGGTGAGGTGACGACGGTCGAGGGGCCGGCCCGGGACGGGGAGCTGACCGCACCGCAGTGCTTGGGCCGCCTCCGAACAGGAGGTCCCGGCATGACCGGCCAGGCCGTGCAGGGCGAGGTCGGGCGCGCCCGGCGCCGCAAGGAGGACGCGACCCGGATGGCGACGGCCGCGCTCGCACCGGCCGTGCCGGACTGGCGCGGCGGCACCCGGCTAGTGAGCCGGTCTTGAGGTCTCGCTTCGCCACGTGAGCTGTGTTCTGTTTCGGATCATGGCTGTGCTGGTGACAGCGGTGCTGTTCTTCG
>NZ_JBFBBE010000184.1:0-13512 GCF_040682555.1 Streptomyces sp. NPDC051172 | reverse complement strand
CGGTCCACGAAGGTGTGCCCGCCCGATGCCGCGTAGGTGAGCATCACCATCACCTGGCAGTTGCGCACGTCCCCCGTCAGACCGCAGTGCTGGTGGGCGACCCCCACCGAGTGCGTGCCCTTCTTCTGGACCTGGGTGTCGTCCAGCACCAGCGTCGCCTCCGGGTCACCGATTCCGGCGATCACATAGTCCCGTACCCGGTCCCGCAACAGGTCCGCCGACCACGACGCGGCGTTCAGGAACTTCTGCACCCGGTCCGGCGTCGCATGCCCCGCCCGCGCCGACAGCGTCCACCCGTTCACCCTGCCCAGGCCCGCCAGCAGGCCCTCGACCAGGTCCGCGAACACCTCCCGCGGCTCCGGCCGCGCGAACAGGTCCCCCAGCCCCTCCGTCAGCGACACCAACTCCTCAGCCCACAGGCCGAGATGCTCCTCCGTCACATCCACCAGCATGACCACTCAACGACAGCACCGATCAACCGTCACAAGATCTGCTGCTGTAGTACCTGGATCTCCGTGAAGCAGTTCCTTGGGATCGTCGGTGTCGCCCAGCTCCTTCTCCGGGATCTCCACGCCGAGGCTGTCGGCTGCGCTGTCACCCCAGCCGTCGACCTTCTTCGCCGCACCATGCAAGCCCACCATGTCCAGCCCGGCCCCAGCCACGTGCGCCGAGCCGTCAACTGTCTCGCCGACCACCTTCTTGCCGGTGTCCCAGGCCTCACCCAGCAGGTCCCCGATGCCCATCCCAGTCCCCGACTACTGGCTCTTCTGCTCAGGGCCGAACATCTCGTCCTGCGCCTGGTCGTACTCCGCGCCATATCCGGTCACGTCCGCCAAGTGTTTCTGCACACCCATCGGACCATCCATCATGTCCCGGCCCTCGGCCTTCCACGTCTGCGCCGAGTGCTGGAGCGTCTCCTGCATCGACTTCTCCGAATAATCCGCTTGCCGGACATCGTTGAACGGGTTGTCCGACAGCGTCTTGCTCCAGGACTGGCCCTCCACCTGCTCCTGCGTGAGGTGTGGATTGCCTATGTCCGCGCTGACCACGTCCTTGAGCGTCTTCTCCACGTATTGCTCCTGGTCGTATTACAGCCCGGCCGACAGCCCCAGCCGCTGCGCGATCTCGTTGCCGTCTTGGACGAGCGTGCGCACGCCCCACGACCACCGCTCGCAGAACCCGTCAAAGGCACTTCGGAGCCCGGCGTTGCCCAATTCCATGCCCGTCAACTCGACGTTCGAGAAACCCCGGCCGACATCGCCGCTCTCATCGATCCCCAGCGACTTCAGCTCGCCGATCGCCTCGTTGATGCCATTCGCCGCCATCTTCAGCGCGTCCGGATCGACCTGGTAACCGTCGCTCATGCCACCACCGCCGCCGGCGGTACGATCCCCGCCACCGGCGGCAGCAGCCCCGGCCACGGCCCGGCCACGTCCATGGCGATCCCAGCGGGGACGCCGACCGCGGGCACCGCCACTTCCAACAACCGCGCCCCGTACACCCTCATGATGTTCGGCACATCCGTGCCTGGTCCGATGCCCCGCGCGGCCAGGAACCGCCTCAGCGGCTCCTCACCCGTGAAGGCATACAGCCACCTCACGCCCCCGGCATCCGCCGACCACACCGCCTCACCGTTCAGCAGCACGAGCACCAGTGCCCGCCGGAACTCACTCACCAACGCCGCACCGTCCAACCGTCCTGCGTGCGACTCGGCCAGCCGTTCCGCCAGCCCCCGCCCCGTATCGTGCATAGATCCACTATCGGGCACCCCTCCGCCAACACCGACCGTGAAGCTATGGGCTTTGCTGGGTTGTTGCCCCGGCTTTGCTGGATCTTCGAGCTTGATCGGGTGCTGCTCAGGTCTCCTGACATGACGTCACGCTCTACGGGCGGATCGGGCCGCTCGGCCTTGGATGCCAGTGGCCCGTGGCCGTGAGGAATTTCGGATCGTTCCCGAAGATAGGGTCGGCCAGTAGGGGACCCGCCATCAACGCGCTACGGACCTTCGACGTCACGACAAGTTTCGGCTTTGAGGTTGCTGACGAACGCCGCGAAGGTTCCGGCCGGGAAGGAGAGCGTGCCCTCGTCCGGGGCCTTCGAGTCGCGTATCGCAACTCTCATGTTGAGGTTCGCTATCTCTACGCAGTCGTTGCCCTCACCGCCGCCGGAGAAGGACGACTTCTTCCACTGAGCGGGGGCGGTCATGGGTTCCTCACAGTTCCTTGGCCATCCGGTTGATGAGGTCACGTGAAGGCTCGGGGCCGAGCGACGCTTCCTTCACCCTACGGAAGAGCCCTCGAAAGTGCTCCAGTTGGGCCGCGGAGTCAATGAAACCCGTACCGTGCGGAGCATCGCGCACGACGGTGTCCAAGCAGGACACCGCTCCGCCGACGTACACCATCGCGCTTCCGGCACCCGCAAAGTCGTCCAGGCCGAACGGGATGATGCGTACCGTAACGTGATCCGCATCGGACAGCTCCAGGATGCGTGCCAGTTGAGCCCGGGACGCGGCTCGGCCGGCCACCTGGATGCGAAGCGCCGCTTCGTGGATCACTGTCTCGTACGGAATGGGGTCGGGGCCTTCAATGATGACCTTCCGCCTCATCCTGTGGTTCACCCGATGCTCCACCTCACTTCTCGGGAACTCGGGGTTCATGTAGGAGAAAAGTGCGCGAGCGTAGGCGTCCGTCTGAAAGAGACCGGGCACATGGATGATCGCCACGTCGTGGCGGAACGTCGCATAGTGATCCAGTTCGGACAGGTCGAGGAAGGCAGCGGGAAGGGTGCCCCGGTACTCCTCCCACCAGCCGCGCGTCCGATCGGTGGCCATGGCCACCAAGGCCTCGATCAACTCCCCATTCGGGCAGGCGTAGTTGGCCGCAAGACGACGTACACGTTCCTCGCTGACACCTGCGACGCCAGACTCGATCTGACTCATCTGGACCGAGCTCACCCCCAGTAGCGTCGCCGCCTCGGCGGCCTTGAGCCCTGCGGCATCGCGAAGCTTGCGCAGCTCAGCACCCAGACGCGCCTGACGTGCCGTTGGATGTCGCCGTGTTGCCATGTACAGCTCCCTGGTTCAACTCGCTGGCCGGGGTGCCCCGTTCGGGCGTCAGATTACGCGAACGACTTGCACGGTACTAACGTTCAGACCTACCGTCAGTGATGCAAAGCACACGCTGCGGATTCCGGGACACCGGAAGCGCACCGCCCCGTCCTGCCATGACGGCTGCGGCACTGCCACCGCCCGCCCTCCCGCAAAAATCGCCAACTCGCCTCCAACCGACAGGAGTTCTGCCATGCCTGAAACCGAACCCTGGGAGTACTCCCTCTACATCCCGAACGACCCACGTGCCGTCACCGTCTGCCGCCGTACCGTCCGGCTGATCCTCACGATGCATGGCTTGATCCGCCTCACCGACACCGCTGAGCTCCTCGCGACAGAGCTGGTCTCCAACGCCGTACTCCACACCAAAGGACCCGCCGCCCTACGCCTGCGATGGCGCAGCGGCGTGCTGCGCATCGGCGCCTGGGACGCGGACCCCGGGCCGCCCGAACCGCCGTCGAAGCTGGACGACCTGGTCAACGCGGAGGAAGGTCGGGGCCTCGCACTGATTCGCGCCTGCGCCGACATGTGGGGCTGGCAGCCCCTGGCCAGAAATGGCAATCGAGGAAAGTACGTTTGGTGCGAGATCGCCGCCGCGTAGATCGCGGTTTTGTGCCAGCGGGAGACGGTCTTCCGATACTCATACACAATCCCACGGGCGCTGACGTTCGTTAATAGTGCGGGCATGGCGTGGATGGGGTAGTTGCCAGTGATAACGGCCGGCTGCGCATTGTTGCAGAGCCCGTCCGCGATTAGAGGGTCGGCTCCGCGGCCATGGCGATCCAGCTCAGGATGCCCACGGGTATCGCGACCACGACGACATAGCCCATCCGGTTGGCCACCCGCTGACGCCCCGCGGGCTGCCGGCTGCGGGATTCCCGGCGCCGGGACTCTCCGCGCGGCTTCATTGCTTGGTACGCGAGGCACCCGAGGATGGCCACGCAGAGCGCGACCTGCCAAAGCTCACCTACGATGCCCCAGAAGCCGACCCGCTGAATTGTTTGCGGGTCGAGTCCCTGCCGTGCCTCGAACTCGGTGCCATCTTGGTAGTCGTGCCCGGTGTCCTTGAGGTGCACGTAGACGGCGGTGCCGCCGTCCGGCGTGAATTTCCCGTAGCAGTCGTAATCGGAGTTCTTGCGGGTGTGGCTCGTGTTGATACAGGAATCAACGTTGTACGTGCCGGAGGTGCCGTAGAGCCCTGCGGACAGCGCGAGGTCCGCGGTCGCTGTGACGCACCAAAGGGCGGTCACGAGGGAGAGGATGCCGCCACACACCCAACAAACTGCACGCTTCATCCTGTCACCAAGATCCTCGGCTCCTTCTCCAACAGCCTGGAGATACCGGCCTGTTCGGCAAGAGCCCTGCGCTGCGGATCGGCCTGGGCGCGCTCCTGCTCGTACTTCTTCCAGTCCGCGGGCTGCACGAAGAGCATGTCGTTGCTCCCCGGCACGATCATGACGCCTCCGAAGGCGAGGTCACCAGCAAACCAGGCACCGCTCTCCTCAGCCTCCTTCGGCCAGCGGCGCACCGTCGAGGCATTCATCGCACGCAGAGACGGCGCGCCGTGCTGCCCACGCACCGACAGGCGGACGGTGTGCACGTCGCCGAGGTACTTCCACTCGGAGTCCTTCTTGGACACCCGGGTGCGGTACTCCAGGGGGTAGGTGTGCAGCACCTTCTCGCACACCTTGAACCGCGACCCGTGACGCAGCCGGAGGACGAGGAAGATCAGCACGAGCAGGGCGGCAGGGGCGCAGAAGGCGGGCAAGGCAGCATCCCAGCCGGCCAGGCGCGCCACGATCGGTACTGCAAAAAGGATCGCGGCGAGCGCTAGGCGCGTGGCAATGTGCCGGTACAGGACGGCCCTGTTGTGTTTGAGAACCTGCACAATGTCTGGCGCTTTGGGTGGATTGTCCATGAGCGGGCTCCGTCCTTATCCGAAGTCGTTACGCATGGCTGCTTCGACCGAGCCCGCTCGCGGCTCTTCCAGGTCCGCTGACTTTGTCGGATCGGTGAACGTCAGCGTATGGGCAACCCCGAGCAGGGTGGTGGAGGTTAGTTGGCCTGCTACATCGTGCTCGTACGATATTTCGCGGTTGTCGAAGTCTGCTTCCGCGACCAGGCGTCCGGTTGCGTCGTACTCGTAACTCCAGGTCATTCCCTGCGGGTTGGTGACCTTCGTCAGATGCAATTCCGTGTCGTGGTCGAAGGTGTAGCGCACGCCGTCCGGACCCGTGCGGGCCGACATGAGGTCGAAGTGCGTGTATTCGTAGCGGGTGACGGCGCCTATCGGATCTGTGTGGCTGGTGCAGTTACCCTCGCCGTCGTACGTCCAGGATTCCGTCGTACCGTCCGGGGCGGTGCGACGGGCCTGCTTGCCCTCGACCGTCCATTCCAGGCGGGTCACCGCACCCAGCGGATCGGTGATCGTCACCGGGCGGCCGAACGCGTTGCGTTCGTAGCGCGTCACCGCACCCAGCGGGTCCGTGACCTCCAGGGGGAGACCCGCGGAGTTGCAGCGGACCGTGGTCATCGCACCCGTCGCGTCCGTGATCCCCGACAAATGACCGAGGCCGTCGTAGGTGAAGCGTGTCGTGGCCCCGGAGGTGTCGGTCACCTGCGTGCGGTTGCCGAACTCGTCGAACTGCTGGCTTGTGTGCGTGCCGTCGGCGCTGCGTATGGAGACCGGCAGGCCCTGGTCGCTGTAGCCGATGCTGGTGTAGCGGCCGTCCGGGCGCACGGCCATCACCATGCGGCCCGCCCCGTCGTAGGCGTAGCTCAGCGTACGGCCCAGCGGGTCCGTTTCGGTCAGCGGGCGGTGGTAGCGGTCGTACGTCGTGCGGGTGGTCGCGCCGTCCGGCCCGGTCTCCGCCACCACCTGCAGATCACGGTTGACGTGGTAACGGGTGCTGTGGCCCAGGGAGTTGGTCGCCGTGATGATCCGCAGGCCGGACTCCGGGTCCACGTCGCCGTAGGCGAACGTGTTGCGCAGGTGGCCCGCCTCGCCCGACTGGGAGGTGCAGCGGTGTTCGTCGTCGTAGACGTAGTGGTACGACGAGTTATTGGTGTCCGTCCAGGCGGTGATGCGGCCGACGGAGTCGTTGGTGAAGCGGGTCGGCAGGCCGGAGGAGTTCGTCACTGCCGCCAGGTGGCCGTGCTCGTCGTAGCCGAAGCGGACCAGCTCGATGGCGCGGCCGTCCGCGGCGGGGTCGGCCAGGTGCAGCGCGGTGATCCGTTTCCCGGCCGTCTCGATCCTGAGGTGGTAGCCGGCCGAGTGCACGATCCCGGTGGGGGCGGCCTCGTCGTCGTAGTCGAAGGTGAGCCACTGGCCCGAGCGGTCGGTGATCTGAAGTTCTTGGCCAGTCCGCCGCGCTGGCGGCAATCGCAATGCCAACGAACAGCGGGGCAAGCAGAGTCGGAAAAGGAGCAAGCAGACTCGTCAACAACAACTCCAAGTAACACAATCGGAATCACGATACACTAGGTTCCAAGAGTGGTTGCGGAAACCCAGTCGCTAGTTCTTACCAATGTTGGGCCGGACACTTCATCGCCGCCTGAGGTGTACGCCAGCCAGCGAAGCTCGTCACAGGCAAAAAAGGACTCGCCCCATGTATCGACCCAGATACGTGCACGTCGAGGGCCGGGCTGTGTTAGGTCCCACCATGCCCAACCACGGAACTCCGAATCTAGATCAAACTGGTAGAGCCATTCTTGTAGTTCCCACCCTCTTCCCTTGCCTCCCTTGACCGCCGCGATATAACGTTCCATGCCACGCCTCGCGAAATCAGGAGATGTTACTGAGGGACCACCACTCACATCGGCGAACCAGTTGGGGACTCCATCGACGGGCAGGTCATCTCCATCGAATGGAGCGGAAACCGCCAGTTCCAGTGCAGAATTCAGGACGGATCTAATTCTGACGGTATAGTCTTCGATCGGACCGCTCGTCACTACGTCAAATGCGCATAGAACTGGAGGAGCCCCTTCGAGTGATGGCCTCTGCGATAGGCGATGCAATTCCCGTTCAACATCCTCGATCTCATGAATCATCGAAATTCCCACTCATCCTTCCTGGACTATTCGGCCAGGATATTTTGCCACTTCTTCCCCGAACTCGTCGAGCATACCGCTCGGGATCCCGTACAAGTCGTCACCCATGGTCGGGTCCGAGATTTCCGGATATATTTTCTTCAGCTCCTTCCACTCCGCCTTGGTGAACCCAAGGCCTTCTGGTTGCTGCTGCGGAATAGCCGTTCTTCTGATCTTGTCCCGGAACTCGTCCGAAATTTTGAATTCAACGATCTGTCCACCCTCACCGCGAAACCGGAGCGTGTGGCCGATATCTCCGCTGAGGTTGACGTACAAAGCCTGCTTGCCCGTGATGGTCACTTTTCCATTTTCATCGATATGGATGCGCTGACTCATCGGGTGATCTGTCTGTTTCCGATATCCGTTGACTGCGTTCTTGCACTCTTCGGGTGAAAGGCCGAGCCGGTCGCTCCACGTATGAGGGTTGCGCACATAGGCCGTCGGATTAGGTGCGGGTGCGAGTCCGAGGGGGTCGGGGGTGGTGTATCGGGCGGTTTCTGGGTCGTAGTGGCGGAAGTAGTTGTAGTGCAGGCCCGTTTCGGGGTCGTGGTATTGGCCGGGGAAGCGGAGGGGGGTGTAGGCGGTGGCGGTGCGGTTCCAGGTGGTGGTGCCCCAGAGGGTGGTGTGGGTGCGCCAGGCGATGTCTCCTTGTTCGTCGACGAGTTCGGTGGGGGTGCCGACCAAGTCGGTGACGATGGCGTAGAACCGGGAGTCGATCTCCTCCTGGGACGCAGTGGCGGTGTCCCCGATCGTCGTCTTGCGTTCGGTCTGGGTCAGGGGGTGCAGGCCGTTGTGGTCCCAGGTGAGGGTGATGGCGGGCTGGGTGGTGTCGGGGCTGTGCGTGGTCTGTTCGCACAGGGTGGTGCCGTCCCAGGTGAAGTCGACCTGTTCCAGAACCGTTTCGCCGTGGGTGGCGAGGCATTGTTTGGCGATGCGGCGGCCCAGGGGATCGTAGCGGTAGCGCCAGGTGGTGCCGTCGGGGGTGATCACGGAGGTGAGGCGGTCTTCGGCGTCCCAGGTGTAGCGCCAGGTGTCCGGTGTGCGGGACAGGCGGGTCTTCTGGCGCAGGGTGATGCGGCCGGCGTCGTCGTGTTCGTAGCGGACACTGCCGGCGCGGGTGATGCGGGTGCCGGTGTAGATGCGGTCGCCGGTTGCCTCCCGCCCCGGCATGGTCTCCGGCCAGGTGGCGTGGGTCTGGTTGCCTGCGGCGTCGTAGGCGTACGACTCCGTCCAGTCGGCGGCCTGGACCGAGGTGACCCTCCCCGCGGCGTCCAGTTCGAAGTTGCGGGTGCCGCCCAGATGGTCGTCAATGCCGATGAGGTTGCCGTCGGCCCGGTAGGTGTAGGCGCGGTGCTGGAGGCGCTGGTGCGCCGGTCCGGTGAGTTGCTGTTTCGTCAGGCGGCCCAGAGCGTCGAAGGCGTGTTCCAGGGTGACCAGTTCACCGATATGACGGGTCTCTTCACGGCCGGCCGCGTCATGGGTAAAGGTGAGGGTGCGGCCGCAGGTGGTCAGTTCGGTGCGGTTGCCGGCCGGGTCGTAGGCCCAGGTGCTGGCCGCGCCGGTCGGTGTGGTGCGGCTGGTGCGGCGCCCGAGCGTGTCGTAGGTGTAGGTGAGTGTGCGCCCGTTGACCGTCTCGGCTATCAGGCGGCCCGAGTTGTCCCGCTGCAGCTCCAGGACTGCGTCCGGGCTGGTTGCCCGGGCCAGGGCGCCCGTCGTGTCGTACGTGTACGCCGTGACCGCTCCGGCTGCGTCCTTGCGCACCACGCGGCCCAGCATGTCCCGCTCGAAGCGGATGGTCTGGCCCAAGGCCGTGGTGCTGGCGGTCAGTTGACCTGCCGCGTCGTGCTCATAGGTCACGGCGCGGTCGTCGAAGTCGGTCTCCGCGACCAGGCGTCCAGCTGGGTCGTAGGCGTAACTCCAGGTCAGTCCCTGCGGGTTGGTGACCTTCGTCAGGTGGAGTTCGGTGTCGTGGTCGAAGGTGTAGCGCACACCGTCCGGGCCGGTGCGGGCCGACATCAGGTCGAAGTGCGTGTATTCGTAGCGTGAGACCGCGCCCATCGGGTCGGTGTGGCTGGTGCAGTTGCCCTCGCCGTCGTACGTCCAGGATTCCGTCGTACCGTCCGGGGCGGTACGGCGGGACAGGCGGCCCTCGACCGTCCATTCCAGGCGGGTCACCGCACCCAGCGGATCGGTGATCGTCACCGGGCGGCCGAACGCGTTGCGTTCGTAGCGCGTCACCGCACCCAGCGGGTCCGTGACCTCCAGGGGGAGACCCGCGGAGTTGCAGCGGACCGTGGTCATCGCACCCGTCGCGTCCGTGATCCCCGACAAATGACCGAGGCCGTCGTAGGTGAAGCGTGTCGTGGCCCCGGAGGTGTCGGTCACCTGCGTGCGGTTGCCGAACTCGTCGAACTGCTGGCTTGTGTGCGTGCCGTCGGCGCTGCGTATGGAGACCGGCAGGCCCTGGTCGCTGTAGCCGATGCTGGTGTAGCGGCCGTCCGGGCGCACGGCCATCACCATGCGGCCCGCCCCGTCGTAGGCGTAGCTCAGCGTACGGCCCAGCGGGTCCGTTTCGGTCAGCGGGCGGTGGTAGCGGTCGTACGTCGTGCGGGTGGTCGCGCCGTCCGGCCCGGTCTCCGCCACCACCTGCAGATCACGGTTGACGTGGTAACGGGTGCTGTGGCCCAGGGAGTTGGTCGCCGTGATGATCCGCAGGCCGGACTCCGGGTCCACGTCGCCGTAGGCGAACGTGTTGCGCAGGTGGCCCGCCTCGCCCGACTGGGAGGTGCAGCGGTGTTCGTCGTCGTAGACGTAGTGGTACGACGAGTTATTGGTGTCCGTCCAGGCGGTGATGCGGCCGACGGAGTCGTTGGTGAAGCGGGTCGGCAGGCCGGAGGAGTTCGTCACTGCCGCCAGGTGGCCGTGCTCGTCGTAGCCGAAGCGGACCAATTCGATGGCGCGGCCGTCCGCGGCGGGGTCGGCCAGGTGCAGCGCGGTGATCCGTTTCCCGGCCGTCTCGATCTTCAGGTGGTAGCCGGCCGAGTGCACGATCCCGGTGGGGGCGGCCTCGTCGTCGTAGTCGAAGGTGAGCCACTGCCCCGAGCGGTCGGTGATCTGGGCCAGCAGGGCGATGCCATTGCCGTCGCCGCCTGGGCCCGCGAAGTCCCAGACGCGGCCGGTTTCGGGGTCGGTGATCGTGTAGTCGCCGTAGGCGTCGATCGTGAGCGGGTGGCGGCCGCCCTCCAGGGGCAGCGTTGGCACGCCGGGCGCCGGGTGGGGGTAGGCCAGCAGGGAGCCGTTCTCGTGGATGAAGATGACGCCCTCTGCATCGATCTCCAGGCGCTGGTCGGCGCTGGACGTCCAGCGCGGACCGAACCAGCGGCCCGCCCGATACGACGACTCGAACTGCCGGGAGAAGTCCAGGGGCAGCCTGGCCGGCAGCGTCACGTCCGTCTGCGGCAGCACCATACGGCCGGTGGACATGTCGACGGGGTCGCCGAACACCTTGCACCGGACCTGTCGGGCGACGTCCTTGAGGCTCTCGCCGACACTCCTGCGCGCCCCTTGCTCCACCGCGCCCTTCGCGGCCCCGCGTGCCGCGTCGCGTACCACCGCCGCCCGCCCCATCCCGCCGGCGCCCTTGCCTCCCAGCAGGTTCGAGATGAAGTACCCGCCCGCATCGCTCGGGTCGCTGCTCCAGCCGGAGCCCAGCAGCGCCTTGGGCAGGCGTTCGGGATGAGCGGCGGTGCCCACCAGCCCGGCCAGCGTCATGGCGGTGTTCTTCATGAACTCGGCGGGGTGGGTGATGTTGTAGGGGTCCAGCGGGTTGGCCGTGCGGGCCAGCTTCCACATGTCCGCGCCGCCCCTGAGCAGGCCGCCGTAGAAATGCAGCGAGTTCAGCTGCATGCCCGCGAAACCGTCCTTGGCGTCCGCGCCCAGACGGTCGGTGAACTCCGGTTTCGGCGGGGCCAGTTCGAGGGCGTCGGAGATGCGGCGCTGTGCGTCACGGGCGGCATCGGTGCGCTGGCCGCGCGCGTCGTCCAGGATGTCCTCGGCCTCGTGCCGGCCCGGTGTTCCCGGGTCGGTGAAGGCGCCCGGCTCGGCCGGTTTCGGGCCGG
Organism: Streptomyces sp. NPDC051172; assembly: GCF_040682555.1. Lineage (NCBI taxonomy): Bacteria > Bacillati > Actinomycetota > Actinomycetes > Kitasatosporales > Streptomycetaceae > Streptomyces > Streptomyces sp. NPDC051172. The sequence goes on along the minus strand of NZ_JBFBBE010000184.1, from coordinate 2,199 downwards.
GATCCTGGCCCGACAGGAGCTTCGCGTCGTACTGCTCGGCCGCCCGGTTGTAGGCCTGCACCCGGGCGGTGTGCTCATCCGCCGCCTGCCGGCTGACCTCCTGCGCGTGCCGGTAGGCGTCGATCGCCAGCTGCGCCTGCCCCTGCGCCCAGCGCACCGTGCCCGCATACGCATCCAGCGCCCGGGCCGCCTCCTCGCACGCATCCGCCGCCGTCAGCCACTGCTTGGGATGCGCCTCGAACTTCGCGCGGAAGGCATCCCCGGCCTCGCCCTGCCACTCACCGGCATCCAGCGAGCGCATGCCCTGACCGACGTTCTCGAACGCCTGGGAGAACTTCTGCAGGTGCCGGGCCCTCGCCTCCAGCGCCCCCGCACTGCCGTGCACCAGCTCTTTTGGGTCCTCGCTCTCACCCAGCGAGCGCTCGGCGACCTCACCGCCCAGCCGGTTGTCGATGCCCTCGCCGAGGTCACGCACACCCTCTGCCAGACCGTCCGCGCCGACCGCCGACAGGACGTCCGCCCCTTGGTCCGCAGTCCAGTTGACGGCCTTGCCCATGCCCTTGTTCAGACCCTCGGCGGCACCCTCCAGGCCGTCGCCGACCTCGTTGAACCAATCCCCCACACCCATCAGCGTTCAGCCTCGCCGGACGCATCGGTGTTGGGCTGGAACGATTCGCTCTTGGGCTCCGGCGGGCCGCCCCACTGCCAGTCCGTACGCGGGTCGAACAGCGCGTCCGGAGTCACCGTCGACGTCTCCACGTCCTCTTCCGTCTGAGCCCAGGCCTGCTTGGTCTCCTCCCAGCCCTCGGAGAACGACTTCGCGCTGTAATCCGGCTCGGTGGAGGGATTGTCCTTGAGCGTGTCCGACCAGGAACGCTTCCCCGCCTCCTCCGAGGACATGTACGGGCTGCCCGCCACAGCCGTCGCCACCCCCTTCAGCGCTTTCGACACGTACTGCTCCTGCTCGTGATACAGCCCCGCCGACAGATTCAGCCGCTGGGCGAACCCGTTGGCGTCCTGCATCAGCGAACGCACCCCCCAGCCCCACCGCTCACAGAAGTCGCCGAAGACCCCATGCAGGCCCGCATCCCCCACCTCCAGGCCCTCCAGCTCCAGATCACCGAAACCACGCCCCAGATTCGCCTCGATGTCGAAGCCCTGCGTCTTCAGCTCGTCCATCGCCGCATTGATGCCCCGGGTGATCCGCTCCAGCGCCTCCGGATCAACCTGATAGCCGCCGCCGCTCACGCGTCCACCCCTCCCGCATCCAGGGCATGCACGGCCACCCCGTCCGGCACGATCCCCGACACCGGCGGCAGCACCAGCCCCGCCGCACTGCCCGCATCCACCGCGACCCCCACCGGCCCGCCCACCTCCGGCACCACCTGATCCAGCAGCCGCGCCCCAAACACCGCCACCCGCTCCGACACCGCCTCACCCCGCACCGCCGCGAAACGCTCTAACGCCGCCTCGTCCGTGAACGCGAACAACCAGCGCACACCGCCCGCCTCAACGGACAACACCGCGTCATCCACCACCGGCACCACCACCTCACTGCGCCGGAACTCCCCCACCAACGCCCGCAGATCGCCCCGCCCGGCCGTCGCCAGCTCCGCCAGCCGCAGCCGCAAGGCCTCAGCGCTCACGCCAGCCCCTTCGTCCATTTCGAAGACGTCATCGCTCATCGCACAAGCGAACGATCATGCTATACGCGACAGTTACAGGCGAGGCAAGGATCGCCGACATCCGCGTTTCGGCCAGGCCAGGGCCGACTGAACCGGACCGCCAAGGTCGTCCACGAACTGCCTTGTTCGGGATGAGCGTTAGGGCATGTCGCTGCACAAGGACGCCCCAATTTTGGTTCTGGATCACTTTCCGTGCAGCGCTGACGGACGGTCACGGGCCCGCCCCGGTCGCCGTGCAGTCACCCGGCCAGGAGGACGCGCTTGCGGAGCAGGGCCAAGCCCGCGCGGCCGAACATCTGCCGCTTCAGCATCTTGATCCGGTTCACCTGCCCCTCCACCGCCCCCGAGCTGAACGGCAACGTCAGCCCCGCCTCCACCGCCCGCAGATCACACCCGATCCCGTTCACGAACGACAACGACAACACCGTTGCGTTTGAGTCTTGAGCCGCAGGTCAAGCCCGGGTGAATGACGCAACGGGACGTCCTGATAGATCAACTTGTTGTCGAGGCAAGG
>NZ_JBFBBE010000183.1:0-13516 GCF_040682555.1 Streptomyces sp. NPDC051172 | reverse complement strand
CTCGACAGGCTCCACGGTCTCCAACTCCACGGCGGTATCAGTCATTTGACGTCACTCCCATGATCGTCGGATCCGCCGTTAGATTTACACTCCCAGCAGGCGAAGAAGCTCGGGTACCAGGTCGTCACAGACGACACGTCGATGAAGGCCGCGAAGGAGGGCAAGCCAGTGCTCGGTGCGTTCGCCACAGGCAACGTGCCCGTCGAGTCGAGTGGACCGGCAAAGCGGCGGCGGTCGGCGGCACGGACCCGCAGCGCTGCGTGACTTCCAACACGAACCGCCCTGCCTCCACCCCGAGCCTGGCGACTCCGCTACCAAGGCGGTCCAGTTCCTTGAGGTGAGGCCAAGCAGAAGGCGAAGCGGTCCAAGAAGGGCTTCTCCCTGCAGATCGAGGGCGCCTCGATCAACAAGGAGGACCACGCGGCCGACACGTTCGGCCAGATCGGCGAGACGGCGGCGTTCGACAGCAGGCGGTGAAGGTGGCCCGCGCGTACGCGGCCAAGCACCCCGACACCCTGGTCGTCACCACCGCCGACCACGGCCACACCAGCCAGATCGTCCCGCTGGAGGCCACCCCGCCCGGCGTCTCCTCCACCCTCATCACGAACGAGGGCCAGCAGCTGAGGGTCAACTACTCCACCAACACCCCGGGCCTGTCCCAGGAGCACACGGGCACCGAGGTGCGCATCGCGTCACTGGGCCCGCAGGCGTACCGCGTCCTCGGCGTCACCAACCAGACCTGTTCACGACGGTGCGCGAGGCACTGGGCCTGCGCTGACGGCGCACCGCGTCACTGAACAGTGAGGGGGAGCGGCCGCCACCGCTCCCCCTCACTCCGTGTCAGGCCACCGGATCCTCGGCCGTGATCGCGTCACGGGTCGACGCGAAATCAGCTTCCGCCTCCGGATCGCGCTCCATCATGCGCTCCCAGAAGTCTCCCGCGATCCATTCCTTCGGGCCCATGCTCAGCCCGCCCCGGGGATAGATCTCCACGCTCCACTGGGACGGAATGACATCGGACACTTGCTCGAAGTACTTCCCGCCATACAGACCGGCGAGGTCGCGCGGCGAGTGCTCGATGCGCAGGGACGAGGACCCGTCACTGCGTACATGGAGTTCGAGTACGACGTACTCCTGCCCCGGAGTGAAGTGGTACCTGCCGTCGAGCGGGTCGGGCGGCGTGTCCGGGACGCCCAGATAGCGGACTCTCACCTTCGCTCGCCTCCGCCCAGCTTCACTTTGTAGTCGTAGTAGTAAACCTCGCCGCTCACTTCGTTCCGGTAGAAGTGGATGTCGAACGTTCCCTCGCCTCCCGGGATGTTGAGGCGTGGAGTGGCGTACTTGCCCCACTGCTCGGCCCCGCCGTGCGCCGCGAAGTACTTCTCCAAGTGAGGGTTCCCCATCTTCGTACCCTCTTGGATCTTTTGGGAACGCGCGATGGTCTCCGCGGTGAGGTCCCCGTCCGTGGTGAACATCTTGGACGCGGCGGCCGCGTCGGCCTCGTATTCTAGTTGTTTTCCGAGACGGGCTCCGTTGGCAGCGTTCGCCGCGGCGCCGTATGCGGAGCCGGACGGCATGCTTCCGCCTGCCGCGCCGCCTGTTCCTATTTCGGCCACGACTTCGGCGCAGCCTGCGGGGTTGGCCAGACACGCTGTGGCGATCTCCGGCCCGGCAGCTGCGACGACCGGAGCGCCAACCACGGCCGCATCAATGGCTATGGCAACGCCCACCACGACCTTCTGCCAGGTGGCGAGCTTTCCCGCGTCCGGAATATCGTTGGCGTTCCGGTCGTAGCTCGGGTTCGTGCCCATCGCCCAGCAGGCGTGGCACTGACCGTCGTCCTTCTTGGGCTTCGGGTCGGGGCCCTTCTTGAAGACCACCATGGCCGACTTGACGCCCCCGTCCGTGCGGACAGTGACGGTCATGGTGCCGCTGCCGACGCCACCGCCGGCCGTCTGGTACTCGATCGTCTGGGTGTACGTCCTCGTGGAGTGGTACACCCAGGTCCCGTTCGGGCCCATGGTCATGTACGAGCGGTAGGTGCCGCCCTTGCCGTCGCTGCACCCGTTCTCGCAGTCCGTGATCGGCCGCAGGCCGGTCGGGTCGGACTTCGTCACCGGGGTGTTGTTGGCGTAGGCGTAGCCGTTGAGGGACTCGTGGTCGTCGGAGGCTAGGACAGGGTCGACGGACAGGAAGCGTCCGGTGGCCGGGTCGTACTCGCGGGCCCCTATGTGGGTGAGGCCTGTCTCGGCGTCGGCGGGCTTGCCGAGGAATCCCTTGTCGTCGGGCCAGGCGGATGGTGTCGTCCCGCGGGCGTCGCCGAAGGGCTTGGTGTAGCGGCGGGTTACGGCCTGGGTGGTGGCGTCCACCGTCATCGAGGCGGTGCCGTGATGGTCGTCGACCATCCAGGTCAGGCCGGCCTCGGTGCGGACTGCGGTGGCGTCGCCGGCTGGGTAGTAACGCTGGGCGGCGAACTTCTTCGCGTCCGTGTCGTAGTGGAGTTCCTGACCGGCCAGGTAGAGGACGGTCTTCGCCGGGCCGCGGCGGATCAGGAGTTCGCCGTTCGCGTCGTACAGGTAGTCGGTGGTCTTGGTGCCTTCGGTGAGTCGGGTCAGTTCTCCTTCGATGTCCCAGGCGAGGCTCTGCGCGGTGCCCGTGGTGCCGTACCGCTTGGTGGTGTTGCCCTGATCGTCGTACTCGTACGACTTGGCTGCGGCGCCGCCCACCGTGACTGAGGTCATGGTGTGGGGCTGGCCAGCCCCGTCGGCGTTGACGGGGGGGTAGCCGTAGCTGGTCTTCGTGTCGCCCGTCGCCTTGTGCTCGGTCTGGGTGTCACGCAGGCCGCCGGGCTTGTAGGCCCAGCTGGTCCAGTAGGGGGCCGGGCCGCCGAGGGCGGATGCTGAGCGGGCGGTGGCGCAGTCGTTGGAGGACGGGGTCCAGGCTTCGGTCAGGCGGCGGTAGCCGTCGTAGGCGAAGCACTGGGTGTCGGTGCCGTTCGCCCTGTCGGTGACCGACTTGACGTTGCCGGTGGCGTCGTAGACGTAGTCGACGTCGCTGGTGTAGCCGGTGTTGGTCTGGTCGACTGTGTGGGTGTTGAGCAGGCGGCGGGTGCCGTCCTCGTACTGGTTGAGGACCTGGAGCTGCTTGGCGCCGGTGGAGGTGCCGAGGCGGGTCTCCTCGATCTCGCCGTACGGCGAGTAGCCGATGTTCTGGACGTAGTCCGTCATGCCATCGGTGCCGGTCAGCATGCCGAGGCCGTTGTAACTGTTGGTGACGGTCTCGGCGGCCAGGCCGGCCACCGCGGGCAGCGAGGTGGACTGGACGGTCCCGTCGATGTTGTACGTCGTCGATGTGGTGAACGTCTGCGGGGCGCCGGCGATGACCAGCGGGTCGGTGGCGGCGATGACGGTCTTGGTGCCCTTGGGGCGGCCGAGGCTGTCGTAGCCGGTGACGACCTGGGAGTAGATCTTGCCGGTGGTACCGCCGACGTACCGGATCGAGGCCGTCGGCTGTCCCTTGGCCAGGCTGTCGTAGGTGAACTTGGTCAGGCGGTGGGCGTCATCCTCGACTCCGTCCCAGGTACCGGTCTTGCGGCCCAGCTCGTCGTAGTCGGTGATCAGTGTGCGCGTGGTGCCGTTGAGGGTGCTGGTGACGGTCAGCGGCTGGTCGGCGTCGTTGTAGGTGGTGTCGGTCCTGCCCTTGTCCGGGTCGGTGGAGACGGTCCTTCGGCCGCGCAGGTCGTAGCCGTACGTCCATACCGCCCCGTCGGGGCCGGTCAGCTTCTTGAGCTGGCCGCCTGGCGTGTACTCGAACAGCGTGCGCGTGTAGTCGTTGCCCGTCGGAGCGGGACCGCCGTACTCGCGACGCTCGGTGATCCGGCCGCGGGCGTCCTTGATCGTCAGGGTGCCGGTGCCGCCCGCGGCGGCGGTGACGGCAACGCGGTCGCCCTGGTCGTCGGTCTTGGTGCGCCACTTCTCCTGGTCGTAGACCCGGAAGATCGAATCGGTGGCACGCCCGGCGCCGTCGAAGAGTGTCTCGGTGGAGGCCGGGACGGAGCCCTGGAAGGTGTTGGCCAGGGTGCCCGACGGGGCGTTGTTGTCGTGGACCTGGGAGTTGGCGATGTAGGCCAGGCCGCGGTCGTCGTAGAGGGTCTCCGAGATTACCCGGCCGCCGTCCGGCGAGGGGACCTGCTTCTGGCGGGACCGCAGCAGGCCGTCGAAGATCTCGTACGAGCTGTTGTACGTCTTTCCGTCGGCCTTCAGGGCGTCGGTGCGGACCCAGGTCTCCTTGTCGTTGTTGATGCTGTACGCGTAGACGATGCTCGCGGCGTCACCGAGGGAGCGTGAACGGTCCGGCTTCCAGACGGACTTCAGACGGCCGAGCGCGTCGAAGGACCACTCGGTGACGTTGCCGTTCGGGTCGGTGGTCTTGGTGGCCGCCCCCCAGGCCGGGTCCACCTCGGTGGTGGAGGTGAAGAGCTTGGGGGATGGGGAAGTGGTGGTCTTGGACGTCAGTGGGCCATAGCCGGTGTCGTCGGGCACGTACGTCGTGGTGACCGTGTGGTTCAGCGCGTCGGTCGCGGTGAGCGGGCGGCCCAGCTTGTCGAAGGTGGCACCCGAGACCTGCTGGTACACGGGCTTCTTGTCGACCGCGCCGTAGCTGGCGACCCGGTAGGAGGCGGTGACCTCGCCCTTGGTGGGCGCGGTCCCGACCGCCTGGCCGTCGTAGGCCGTGGTGACGTCGGAGACGACGTCGTCGGGGACCGTCGGGGTGGTCGCACACGGAACCGCGTAGGTCTCGGTGCGCGACACCGTGTTCACCAGCCAGGCCGAGGTGTTGCGGGCGTAGCTGGTCTTCACGCACGACTCGTCGCCGGTCTTGGCCGCGTCACCGCTGTCCTCGACGGTCATCGGCATGCCGTACGTGGGGTCGTACGTGGTCTTCTGCGTGACCGTGCGGGTGCCGGTGGACGTCTTGGTGCGGGTGGCGGTCTCCCCGGCCTGGACGATCCAGGAGTCGGTGGTGCCCCAGCTGTAGGTGTGGCTGCCGGTTTTGTGGGACCAGGGTGTGTTGATGGTGCCGCTGTCTTCGTCGGCGCCGTTGTAGACGATGGTTTCGCGGACGAAGCCGGCGTACTGGCGGGAGTCGTCGATGGCGGTGCCAGTGGAGTCGGTGACCTTCTCCACCCGGGCGGTGCCGTCGAGTTCCTTCTCGCCGTCCAGACCTCGCATGTAGAGGGTGGACTTCTTCGAGCGCGGCCCGTCGGAGTCGCCGGAGGTCTCGACGACCTTGCTGTAGCCCCGCCACTGGGACCATGTGCGGTTGGAGACCTTGGTGATGCCCTCGTCGTCGGCGTAGCCCCAGCCGGCGTTCTCGTAGTCGTAGTACTTCTCGTTGGTGTCGCCGTGGCCGTATGGGTCATCCTGGAAGACGGACGTGACGACGTACTTGTGGAACCAGTCGGTGACCGGAGTCGCTCCGGACTGGGACCACTTGACCGGGTAGCAGCGGCGGGTGTTCTTGTCGATGTTCGCCGGCATGCTGCTGCCCCAGACGCAGTCCGGGTCGGAGTAGTTGACGGTGATGGTCGAGCCGGTCTCGGACTTGATGGTGCGCACGCGCCACTTGATGTAGCGCAGGGTGTCCGGGCCGCTGCCCTCGACGTGGTTGGACAACTGGATGCCGCCGAACACAACCGGTGGCATGACGGCCGTGGCGGTGTTGGCCTTGCCGGTGTTCTGGATGGAATTCAGCCACAGGCTCGGCGAGGAGGCGTCACCGGTGTCCGGGAAGCTCTGGTCCAGGTGCCAGGCGTCGACGTCGCGCTGGGTGGTGCCGGTGCCGGTCCAGACCGAGGTGGTGATGTCTGTGAGGCGCTTGCGGGTGAAGAAGGCCGGGCCGATCTGGGTGGTGCACTTGGTGCCCGAGGCACAGATCATGTCGTAGGGGACGTCGGGCCAGTTGGCCTTGGTGTCTGCAGTCAGGCTGGAGCACGAGGTCAGGCAGCGCTCGGCGTAGGTGAGGCGGACCTGCTGGGCGGCGGGCTTGCTGTAGATGAGGTCGCTGCGCAGGCCGTAGTCGATGCGGTTGAGGTAGCCGCCGCGGGTGTAGGCGGTGCCGTTGACGGTGGTGTCGGCGTTCTTGGAGTAGTAGTTCGTCTCCTTGGTGTACCAGTACGTGGAGGCGTTTCCGTGGGGGTCGACGACGTAGTCCAGGTTCCAGCGCCAGGCCTGGTTGCACGAGGAGTCGGCGAAGCCGGTGGACTTGTAGCAGGGCTCGCCGGAGTCGTCGCCGAAGACCGGGACGGTCCATACGGAGTTGGTGACCGGGTCGTCGTCAGCGGTGTCGGTGGTGCCCTTGTCGCTCCAGCCGGGAAGCCGCTGCTTGCCGAAGAAGTACTGGATGCCGGAGGCGTCCGTGACCTTCCAGTACTCGGTGTTGTCGTCGCCGTTGCCGGTGGCCCCGGTCAGGTGCTCGACGCGGGTACCGTCCTCGTTCTTCAGCTTCCAGGTGCCGCCGGACGCCTGGGACAGCGCGGCCGAATCGCAAGCGGCCTTGTCCGCACAGGCGTTGACCAGCTCGACGGCCTTGCCGTTGAGGACCAGGGTGGCATTGGCGTACTTCCAGCACAGGTCGCCCTTGCCGCTCTGCCCGTCGTCCTTGCAGGAACCGTACTTGCGCTCGATGTAGGACTCGGTGAACGAGAAGCCCTCACCGATCACCGAGGTCTGGTTGTTCTCACCGGCCGTACGGCCGTCCACCGAGCCGGAGTTGTAGGAGAGGGACAGGCTCGGGGCCGGGCCGGCCGTGGCCGGGGGCACCCTCAGCGGGTAGGTCCAGGTGAAGTCACCCGTGCTGCCGCCGGCCTCCCAGGTCGCGGTCGGGGACAGCGAGGTGGCGCTGTAGTCGCTGCCGCCGCCGGAGCTCTCGGCCGCCGCCGCCAGCAGCGTCGTCCGAGCGGGCACCGTGCCCGACACCGTCTGCGACGCCGCGTCGTTGTCCGCGCCCGCCACAGGGCGCTGGATGCGGCAGGACTTCTTCTGCGGGGTGGTCAGTGCGCACGCCGGGAGCGCCACCAGATGCAGACGCGGACCGAAATTGCCGCCGTAGACATCCGAGAAGGAGGAGTAGTCGAGGGAGACGCGGAGCTTGCCTGACGCCTCACTCGTGGGGGCGACGGTGAGCAGTACGCCGTTGACGCCCGCCTTCTTCGCGGCCGACCGGGAGTGGACGCTGAGGGCCACCTTCTCGGCCGCGCCGGCCTTCGCGCTGGACTTCCGGTCCAGCTTCACGCCCAGCCCGCCGACACTGACTGAGGTCCTCTTGGCCACCGGGACACTGGCGGTGGCCTTCCCGGCCTTCGGCCACGTGGCCTTCCTGAGCCGGTCCCGGGTCTTGCGGGCGGCCGGGGCAGCCTTGTCCTTCGGCGCCTTGGAGGCGCCGGGCCGGAGCACGCCCACCTTGTCGATCTTTGCGTCGGGCCGGTGCTCCAGCGGCTTGCGGCCTGCTGAGGTCTGGGCCTGGGCAGCGAAGTCGTAGCCCGAAGGAACCACGACCTGCGGAAGGACGACGAGGGAGACGACCAGCGCGCCACGGCCGAGCCAGCGGCGTACGACCGCCCGTGGCAGGCGTCTGCGGAAGGGTGTTGAAGACACGGTGATTTCCAGGTCCTTGGAGTGGGGGAAGCGTGGCGAACAGCGCGGGCTGGGCGGGTGATCGACCCCGCCCAGCTCACGGCTCCGCTACTGCTGCTCGGTGTTAAACCGGTTGGCGATCGTGTCGGTGGAGGTGGCCCCGGCCCAGACACGGACGCTGTCGATCGTCCCGGGGAAGTAGCGCGCGGGGGCGCCGTTGATCTTTGCCCGGCCGATCTCGAAGGCACCGCCGCCCTGCCAGGGGGCGGTGTAGGGGATGCCGTCCTCGTCGCCCATCAGGGCGCTGTCGACGTAGAGCTTGAGCGCGCCGAGCTTGGAGGTGTCGTCGGGGTCGGCCGCGGCCTGAGCGTCGTAGACGACCGAAAGCATGACCGGGACTCCGAGTTGGGCCGTGGTGAACGCGGCGGACTGGCTGGTGGTCCAGGCCGCGCCCGTGCCGTCCTTGTCGGGACGGCCGAACGTCCACCGGCCCTGGGTGCTGCCGGCCGGCTGCTCGTACCAGACCCCCCAGGTGGACTGGCTGGTCCCCGACTGCCCGAAGACCTGCACTGCGTACGACTTGCTGGTGTCGGCGAGCTTGCCCGGGTCCAGCGTCACCCAGGCGGTCGCGGTGAACGAGCCGGCGTCGTCGACGACCGGGCCGCTCGCGGTGGCGTACGCGCTGGTGCCGTTGAGGGTCATCGTCTGTGTGGTGGTGACCTCTTCGCCGATGTCCGGGTCGCCGTGGCTGACCTGGGTGAGGGCGGCGCCGTTGAGAGTGAGGTTGCGGCCGAAGCCGCTGGTGTCCTTCACCGTCGTGCCGGTCGCGTTCGCGATGTCCGTGGCGTCCCACTTGGCGACCAGCGCGGGGACCGGGTCGCCAGCGGTGCCGTCGCTGATGTCCTCGTCCTCCAGCCAGGCCTCGTGGGCGACCTCGGTGTCGGCAAGGGCGCGGGACCAGACCTTGACCTCGTCGATGGTCCCGGAGAAGTACTCCTTGCCGGTCGCTGAGGCCAACAGCCGCCCGACCTGAAGGGCACCGGACGCCTTCCACGGGGTGACCGGGAACGCCACGGGGTTGGTCTGCGGGACTCCGTTGACGTACAGCTGGATGGTGTTCGCCGCCGCGTCGTAGACGCCCGTCAGGTGCGTCCAGGCGTTCAGGACCGGTGGCTTGGTACCGACCGAGCGGGTGATCGCCGGGTCGGCGACGTCCGTCTGGTGACGGTTGAAGACCCAGGCGTTGTACGCGGTCGAGTAGTACAGCTGGAACCCGGAAGCGTTCGTGCCGGCCTGGGACAGGACGGTGTAGTTGACGTCTTTCTTCGTCAGCCGCGCCCAGGCGGAGACGGTGAAGGACTTGGTGGTGTCCAGCACCGCGCCGGAGGTGGCCAGGTAGGCGCTCGTGCCGTTCAGCTTCGCCGCGCCGGAGCCGCTGCGCGCCAGGCTGTCCCACGTGGCGCCCGAGGAGGTCAGCGGGTGCTGAGTGGCCTCGGTCGCGTCGGTGAGGGCGTTGTCCAAGTGCCAGATCCCGGCAGGCTTCTCGGCCCCCTTCACCAGGAAGCTGTAGTAACCGGTCTGGGAACTGTGACTGGCCGCGTCGTAGGCGAAGACCTGGAGGGTGTTCTCACCGGCCTGGTTCGGCGGGATCGACTGGGTGGTGGAACCGCCCTTGGCGACCGGGATCGGCGCGGAGAGCGGCCCGCTGTTCAGCTTCCACTTGTAGCTGACGACATCCGACTGGACCCCGGCCGTGTTGGGGTCGCTGTCGCCAGGGCTGAAGGTGAACTTGCCCGGCGTGCCCACCCCGCCCGCGGCCGGGTCGGTCTCGGCCGGCTTGTAGTCGGCGCTCGTCACCACCGGAGGCGGCGGCGAGTCGGTGTCGACCCGGAAGTAGCACCAGGACGACGACCAGGACGAGTCCAGTACGCCGGTGTCTCCGCGGTCCGTCTTGTAGTAGGCCTGCGTCTTGACCCGCATCCGGTAGTCCGTCTGCGGTGCCAGGGCGCTGGTGGTCGCGTCGCGTGTCGCGTTGTCGGCCACCCAGGCGGCGTCCGGCGAGTTCGCGGACCAGACGCGGCTGGAGCCGTCTGCCTTCCACACCTCGAACTGGGCGCGCAGCTGGGCGTTGGAGCCGTCGGCGGACTGCACTTGGGCCAGCATCTTCGGTTTGGTGGTGCTGGTGACGAAGGGCGAACTGGAGGCGTTGCAGACCCGCCCGGTGTTGCCCTGCTGGACGCCGTACGAGGTCGGCTTGGACGGGTACGACACGTACGTCACCGACAGCTTGGCGTCGTCGCGAAAGCGTGCCCAGGCGCCCGCGTCGGACTCGTCGTGCGCGGTCAGCGAGAAGGTGATCTGCGGGTCCTTGTTCGCGGCGGCGGAGGCGAGAGTGGGAGTCAGGTTCTCGTTGCTCTCCACACCCACGTTGTCGCTGAAGCGCACCCAGTTCGCCGGCTGTGACGGGCTGCACAGGGTGCCCCGCCCGTAAGCCACGTTACGGTCGCCCATGAGGTCGTCCGCGGTGGGGCGAGAGGACCAGGTGGTGCTGGAGGAGATGCCCTTGGTGACATGGCTCAGGTCATACCAATGTGGATCGCAGCTGAACGTCCAGACCTGGTACACCTCCAGCGTCGCGTCGAGGATCTTCTTGCCGTGGATCGACGACAGCGGGTATTCGAAGTACATGCGCTGGGTGTACGGGCTATTGGAGCAGAGGTAGCCGGCGTAGTTGGAACAGCGGCCGACACCCTTGTCGCCGTCAAACTTCCAGTACTTGGTGCCGTTGGAGGCCAGCGCCGTCCAGTCGCCAAGGGTGATGCCCTTGGTCGGCGGGTCGATGTAGAGCGGGAAGACGGTGTCCGCGCCATGGAGCAAGGCCGGGTCAGGCGTGATCTCCAGAGTGGCACCCGAGACCTTGAGCGGGAGTTCCGCGGCCGCGTCACCACTCCCGGGGCCCTCGGTCGGGGTGGGTTCACCCTTGGCGGCGGGTAGCGGGGTCATGTCCTCCGCCCCGGAAGCGGTGCGTATGAGCTGGGTGCTGACACCGGACGGGGCGTCACCGGCCGAGTCCCACATCCGCCCCGCCGGGCTCTCGAACACCGGCGTGCCCTCGCCGTCACGGGCGACGAAACCGCCGTCGGCGGTCGGGGCGATGTCCAGCCCGCCGCCGGTGACGGTCATCCTGACCGTCGCGAGCGCCGGGTTCTTGGCCGCCTCCGCGGTCTTGACCACGAGCACCGAGGTGTAGCCCGTGCTCAGTGCGGTCAGCCTCAGATCGACGTCGGGCAAGACGCCGGGGTAGATGGCGGTGGCGCCGTCAAGTTGGGGCTCGGGCAGCTTGGTGGGCCAGCCGAGTTTCAGCTCGTGCCCCTTGTCCTCCAGGGTGACCAGCCCGTCGCCGCTACCGCCGCCCGAGAAAGTGAGGTCGGCGGTCGTGTTCCTCGCCCGCACCGATCCGTCGGCCTCGCGCGCGAGAGTCGTGTCGAGGGGGGCCCAGGTGCCGTCGTCCTTGCGGGCACGGACCGGGGCGGCGTTCATCTCCTGGGTGAAGGTGCCGTCCGGGTTGGCGAAGACCTGGGACGACTCGGTAGTCACGGCGTCCACAGCCACGCGGTCGCCGGTCTTCGCCGCGAGAGCGCTCGCCTCCGACTCCGGAGTGCTGTCGGCCACTGCCGCGGCCGCCCCGTCATCGGCGAGCGCTGGCGTCGCCGCGACAACCCCAGCCGCCGGAACCATACCACCCAGGAGCGCGACAACTGTCGCCCCGCTCCGCACCACCTGGCGCCAGCCGTGCCGCTGTTGTCGCGTGAACACGCCCACCCATCCTTAAGTTTTCCTTACCAAGAGCTGTGAGGATCACGTGTAAGACATGTGCGCGTCAATGGTGTCTTGCGTCACACGTATTCGCCCCACACGGCCCCCTGCCTGGGGATTGGGCGGAGGGCCCGATTCCAGCGCAGCGGTCAGCCTGCCTTTAGGCCGGTCTTGAGAACTCGGACCTGCCGCTGTTCCGGAAGGTTGACAATGATGAGGCGGAGGCCGTGCCCCGACGCAGGAAAAGACCCCTTCAGCACCGCATAAACGCAGGTCAGAGCGGGTCTTCCTCAGCGTGGCGGCGCCAGGATTCGAACATGGGAAGGCAGAGACGCCAAACGCCAAGCTCAGGCAGCTTGATGTGGCTCCCCAGCAGTTGCTGAGGGGAACGACAGTCCCGAATTCACGGGCGATGGCTTGTGGGCGTGGCGATCGGTTCGCCGCACGGCAGCCGCACCCGCGTGAGGTGCGGGCGGTGAGTCCGCGGAGTTGTGGTCCAAGGCCTTGGGCGAAGGTTCGGACGTGATCTCAAACCATGTCGTCTTACCGCACGGTTCCGGTTGCGTCCCCCAAGCGTCCGCCAAGGCGTCTACGAGCAGGAGACCCCGGCCGCTCTCGTCACTCACCCCGGCAGCGACCCTCGGCATCGACGGGTCGGTGTCCGTGACTTCGACACGCAGGCGTTCATCGGTTCGCATCACAGCCACGTCGCACGGAGCGGCCGAGTACAGGATCGCATTGGCAATGACCTCGCTCGCCAGCAAGACGACGGTCTCCAACACGTCATCCGAGATGGGGAGACCCAAGTTCTGTGCCAGCTGGGCGACTTGGCGGCGTGCGGACGAAACAGCCTCGACAGCAGCCGCGACCGTGAATCCGTACGTCGGATGTTCGGGATTGCGACGCGTCATGACGACAACCTCACCTTGGTAGCGACCTCAGTGAACGGAAGCCTTCCATCCGACAAGACCTGTGGGAGGACAGTCTGTCCGCAGGCATACCCGGCAAGGAGGTTGACGCGTCTGCCAGTTGTGGTAGGGCCCGACTATCGACGTGGTCGATGCCGGAACGCGCACGTCGCGGATACCGTACCCGGCGAAGCGTCCCATCAGACCTGCTCCTTCTCCCCTCACGACTCCGCTCTCGGCAGAAGCGGGATGGGCGTCACGACGGTCGACATCAGACGTTCGCGACCCGCCACCACGTGGTCCCCTGTTGCCGCGGGGCGCCTTCGACGTGTACAGGGCACTTCACCGTCCAAGGCGTGATCGCGACCCGCAAGGGACTCGGTCCTGACTCGGCGACGCCCCCGGACACCTGGTAACCGCCGACGTCACCCTGCCCAGTCTCCTGACAATCACCGTCGCGGCTGCGGGGTCTGGCAGCCAGAAAGGCGAACCGCAGTACTGGCGTACCTGAAACTCCGGCTCGGAGGCCGGCCCTACGGCGCTCCTGCGGCCTCGAGATCTTGGCGGGGCAGGCGTCGTTCCAAGGGCGCTACTGCGTCTTCTCTGCCCCACGTGAAACGCCTGGGCGTCTTCAGATATCAGAGATTCCCGGCCCGGCCAAGTCGCTCTTTCTCCGGATTCTCATCCTGTCGCCGCCTTAGCCACGACAGGAGCACAGCGATGCCGCAGCCCAGTCACATGTCCGAGACTGCCTTCTTGAATCTCCCGAAGGCCGCCGAGTATCTGGGGATCTCCCCCAACACCCTTTATGTCTGGCGTCATCGCCGCCAGGGCCCTCCGAGCTTTCGAATGGGCCGCCGTGTGATGTACCGCATCACCGCCCTCGACGCATGGGTGCAGGCCCAGGAGCAGGCCGACTCTCGGTCCAACCCAGCTCTCAACCCTCTTGCGCAGAAGCCGCAACGCCGCATCAAGTCCCCCCAATAACGCCCTCTCGAAAAGACCAGGAAAAGAGCACCCGCAGCCGGGATAAGCCCCGGCCGCGAAGCGTGTTGCCACCAACCACCGGGGTTGAACTCGCGGTGGCGGGCCGATCGATCATCCGGCTCCCATGATCAGTCCGGTCTCGATGAGGCAGCCGTCGATCAGGTCCGACCG
>NZ_JBFBBE010000182.1:0-13587 GCF_040682555.1 Streptomyces sp. NPDC051172 | reverse complement strand
CTGATCCACAAGACCGGCCCCGCCACCTACGCCCTCGCCTGCTGACCCGACACGCTCGACACCGACCAGAAGATCCTTAACTTCCCGGCCTTGCGTCATGAGCCGGCGGAACACCACGCCCGGCGGGCATAGCGTCAGCGGCGAGCCCCGTTCCGCCTCCCCGCGTTAGGGGTCGTCAAGCAACCTGACACGACCGACCGGGGACCCACTCGGGCCCCGGTATCCGGAGGCATCCCATGGCAGAGATCCTGTGCGGCGAAGACCCGGAACCCTCTGATCGGTTCCCGGCCGATCCCCTGTTCGTTCCCGTCCGGCCGGGATTCTCGGGGTGTGTGACGCGTATCTTCCGCGCCCCTCTCGGCGACCGCACGGCCCTCGGCATCACCTCCGAGAACCGGCTGATCGCCACGCTCAGCCCCGGGCAGGCGTGGATCAGGCTCGCCGAGCCGGCTCTGCGCGCGCTGACCGAACCGCTCGGCTTCACCACCGTCACCGTGGACCCCCAGTTCACGGCCCGGGCGGCCGGTCCGGTGAACCCCGTCGTTCCCGCGTTCGCTGTACGCGTCGGCTGAGAGGGAGGCCATCATGACCACCGTTCACGACAGTTCCGTCACCACCGTCGACGGCGACCTTTCGGTCTGGCCTGCGTCCACCACCGAGCTCCGGCCGGGCGACCTGGCAGTGAGCCTCCGCCAAGTTCGTTTCCGCAGTTCAGTGGGGCTGGTGTGAGGTGTCGATGAGGCCCTCACGCTGGCAGGTGGCCTGATCATCGGGGCGAGATCGTCCGCCCCGTCTCGTTACCGCTGTACTTCGCTGTTCGCCAGGACGAGCAGGGCCCGCAGGAGCGTGGTGGCCTGCCGGGTGTCGGTGCGGAGCTTGGTCAGGGTCCGCCAGTTCTTGAGGTTCGCGAAGCCGTGTTCGTTGGCGGCGCGTTCGCGGCTGACCAGGCGGTTCGCTTCCTTCTCGGCGGCGGTCAGCTGGTGGTTGCGGGTGGCCTTGCGGCCGGTGATGATCACCGGGTCGTTGTCGGGTTTGTCGTCGAGGCCGACGAAGCCGAGGTCGGTCAGGGCGCCGAGGCCGGCTTCCCGCAGGTGTTCGGTGATCTTGTTGTGGCGGGCGGTGGTGATCTCGCTGGACCGGCCGGGCCTGGCCGCGGAGATCCAGATCAGGTTGCCCTTCTCGTCGGTCAGCGCGAGAAACAGCAGGCCATGGGCCTTACGCTTGCCCGAGTAGTTCTTCCGGTCGTCCTTCCCGGTGCGGCGGTGGGTGCGGATCAGGGTGCCGTCGAGGAGAACCACGACCCCGCCGCTGCGAGCGATCTTCTTCAACGCCCGGTCCATGCGCGGGGCGCGGGCGGCCAACAACGTGACGACTTCCTTCACCCAGCGGCGGACGGTGGACTCCCCGACGCCGTTGCCGCCGGCCATGTCGGCCAGGCGCTGGTCGTGACGCAGGACGGCGAGCACGATGACGGCCTGCTTACCGGGTTCGGCCTTGCGCCAGGGCGAGCGCATCTGGTTCCGGCGCCGGCGTATCAGGCCGGCGACGAGGTCGATGGTCCGCTTCGACAGCGGGAGGCGGACCTGGTAGACAACATCCTGAGCGCCCTCGGCGGGCTGTTTTTTCGTCACACATCAACCAACTCCCGCCGGGCGCCCTCGCGTTACGGCAGGAATCGGCCCGTCCGGCCGCCAACACCGCTGGTCAGCATGGCCGGTAGCGGCCCGATGCGGTGCGGACGAGCCAGCCCCGGTCGGAGAGTTTGCGCAGCTGACCCCGGACCGGCTCGATCTTCCCCGGCGTCGTCTCCCGGCCCAGTCCGACGGCAACGTCCTTGGCCATCACCGGACCGTCCGACCCGGCCACGATCTCCATGATCCGCCGGTACTCCGAGGTCAGGACCTGAAGCCCCATCCCCTCGACACGATCGGGCACCACACGCATCCCGCCCGCACCCGGGCCCACCGTCCCAGCGACCGGCTCCGGCTCCGGCTCCGGCTCCGGCTCCGGCTCCGGCGACACGATGCCCGACGGTCGCCGTCCACCGTCGATGGCCTCGGCCCACTGCCCGAACACCACCTCGGCGGCCTCCAACCGGGCCACCTCCAGCTCGAGTTCGCCCAGCTCCTTACGCAGCAGCTCAGCACGTTTCGCCAGCTCAAGCCGCCGCCCGATCGTCCACGTCAGCACGTCTGTCATGAACATCCCTCCCGACGCGGAACCTACGCGGCAGCCCCGAACCTCACGCCAGAACCCGCGAGAACGCCCGCGCCGGACGATCTCGTGCTAACGATCACCCCACCTGCCAGCGCGAGGACCTCACCCGCGCATCACACCAGCCCCACTGAACTGCGGAAACGAGCTTGGCGGAGTCTCAGTGGGCGGCGTACCGCTCGCCGAGATCGCCGACCGCTTCGGCACACCCGTCTACGTCCTTGACGAGGCCGAGGTCCGCGACCGCTGCCGCACTTATCGCAACGCCTTCCCCGACACCGAGATCCTGTACGCGGCCAAGGCGTTCCTGTGCCGCGCGATGATCCACTGGATGGACGAGGAGGGCCTCGGGCTCGACGTCTGCTCGGCCGGCGAGCTGGAGCTGGCGGTCATGAGCGGCTTCCCGCCCGAGCGGATCGTGTTGCACGGCAACGCCAAGTCCCCGCGCGACCTGGAATCGGCGCTGCGCCTGGGCGTGGGCCGTATCGTCATCGACAGTCCGTCGGAGATCGCCCGGCTGGCCGCCGCCGTTGGACCCCAGGGGCACCAGAAGGTCATGGTCCGTGTTGTGCCCGGGATCAGTGCCGGCGGCCACGAGAAGATCCGCACCGGCACCGAGGACCAGAAGTTCGGTCTCAGCATCTCCGACGGGTACGCCCAGCACGCGATCGCCCGGATACTTGACCAGCCGCAGCTCGAACTCACCGGACTGCACTGCCACTTGGGCTCGCAGATCACCAGCGTCAAGCCGTATCTGGCCGCCGTGCGGCGCATGGTGGGCCTCATGGCCCGCCTGCACGAGCAGCACGGCCTCGTCCTGCCCGAGCTCGACCTCGGCGGCGGCCACGGCATCGCCTACCGCCCCGGCGAACCGGCCCTGGACCTCACCACCCTCGCCCGCAAGGTCCGCACCGAGCTGGCCGAGGCGTGCGCGGCGGCCGGGCTGCCCGTGCCCCACCTGATCATCGAGCCGGGACGAACCATCGCCGGACCGGCGGGCATCGCCCTGTACCGAGTGCTAGCCGTCAAGCACACCGGCGGTCGCACCTACGTCGCCGTCGACGGCGGCATGAGCGACAACCCCCGCCCGGCCCTCTACGGAGTGCACTACGCACCCCGCCTCATCGGCCGCCACACCACCACCGACCGGGCCCCCGTCACCGTCGTCGGCCGGCACTGCGAGGCCGGGGACGTGCTCGCCGCCGACGTCGAACTCCCCGCGGACGTACGCCCCGGAGACCTGCTCGCCGTCCCCGCCGCCGGCGCCTACCACCTCTCCATGGCCTCCGGATACAACCTCGTCGGCCGCCCACCCGTCGCCGCCGTACGCGACGGCCGCGCCCGGCTCCTCGTACGCCGGGAGTCCCTGGACGACATCCGCAGCCGCGACGTGGGCCTGTAGGGCCGTCCCAAAGCGGCGTCATGGCCTGGTGGTTCGCACTCGCCCCGGCGCTGTTACCGTGGTCGGCATGTCCAACGAGCAGCCCGGCCTGCGGGCATCGCACGAGGATCGCGACCGCGTGGTGGATGTGCTGCGCGTCGCCGCCGGCGATGGCCGGCTCAGTGCCGAGGAACTCGACAGCCGACTGGAGAGCGCGCTGTCGGCCCGGACGCTCGGCGAGTTGGCAGAACTCACAGCCGACCTGCCGGTCACGCCCATGGCGAAGGCCAAGGACGTCCTCGTGGTCGAGCAGCACGGCGGCAGGTACGTACGGGAGGGACGCTGGTACGTACCCGCGCGCATCGAGGTGCGCTCGCAGCACTCCCGCGTCACCTTCGACTTCACCCACGCGGTGATCACCTCGGAGGTCCTGCGGATCGAGGCGGAAATGGTGCACAGCAAGCTGTGCATCGTCGGCGCGCAGGACATCGTGATCGACAACGACGGGCTCAGCAGCACCTACGCCAAGGTGAAGCTCCGCTCCAAGAGCCACGTCGCCGATCCGCGCCTGCGCATCGAGCTCGTCGGCACGCTCCTGCACGCGAAGGTCATAGAGAAGCGGCGGTGACGTGAGCCTCGGTGCCTTGAGCCTTTCGGTCCAGCCCCGAGCCGTGTCCTCGCGGGTCACCGGCGCAAGGTACCGACCCGCGCCGAGCCCCTCCTCGTGGCACGCTCCACCGGCAACCGGACCGGTGCATCGGTAATGTCCGCACTGATGCACGGGGCCTGCGGCACGGCGGCCCGCGAGGAGGAGGACCACCATGGCCGACAGTCGGCAGGAGACCGCGTCGGCAGGGCCGCCGGAAGCTCACAAGCAGCTGGCCCGCGACTCGGTGCGGCTCGCGGTGGTGATCGGCGCGCTCGGCGTCGTCTTCGGCGACATCGGAACCAGCCCGATCTACACCCTCCAGACCGTGTTCAACCCCGGCGACCCGCACCCCGTCCCGGTGTCCACGCAGAACGTGTACGGCGTGGTCTCGCTGGTGTTCTGGTCGGTCATGATCATCGTGACGGTCACGTACGTGCTGCTGGCGATGCGCGCCGACAACGACGGTGAGGGCGGCATCATGGCCCTGATCACCCTCCTGCGCCGATGGTCCTCGCAGCGAGGCAAGCGGACCGCCGCGATCCTGGCCGGGCTGGGCATCTTCGGCGCGTCGCTGTTCTTCGGCGACAGCATGATCACCCCGGCGATCTCGGTGCTGTCGGCGGTCGAGGGGCTCAAGGTGGTCGAGCCGTCCCTGGACAGTGCGGTCGTGCCCATCACCGCGGTGATCATCGTGGTCCTGTTCCTGGTGCAGCGGCGGGGCACCGCAGCGGTCGGCCGGGTGTTCGGGCCGGTCATGATCGCCTGGTTCGTGGCGATCGGCGCGTGCGGCGTGAAGGGCATCGCCGAGCACCCGGGCATCCTCAGGGCGCTGTCCCCGACGTACGCCCTGAGCTTTCTCTTCGGCCACTTCGGCACGGCCTTCTTCGCCCTGGCGGCGGTCGTGCTCGCGGTCACCGGCGCCGAGGCGCTCTACGCCGACATGGGGCACTTCGGCCGCCGGGCCATCACCCGTGGCTGGCTGTTCCTCGTCTTCCCGGCCTGCATCCTGAGCTACCTGGGCCAGGGCGCACTGATCCTCGGCGACCCGAAGAACATCAGCAGCCCGTTCTTCCTGCTCGTGCCGGACTGGGGACGGTGGCCGATGATCCTGCTGGCCACCGCCGCCACGGTGATCGCCTCTCAGGCGGTGATCACCGGCGCGTACTCGGTCACCTCGCAGGCCGCGCAGCTCGGCTACTTGCCGCGGCTGCGGGTCGCGCACACCTCCGAGTCCACCATCGGCCAGATCTACGTCCCCTGGGTCAACTGGCTGCTGATGGTCTCGGTCCTCACCCTGGTCTTCGCCTTCCGCAGCTCGGCCGCGCTGGCCTTCGCGTTCGGCATGGCGGTCACCGGCACCATCACGATCACCACGCTGCTGTTCTTCTACGTCGCCCGCGCGAAGTGGGGGACGCCGACCTGGCTGGTCGCCGTCGGCGCCGGCGTGCTGCTCTTCGTGGACCTGCTGTTCGTGGCGGCCAACATGACCAAGTTCGTCCACGGCGCATGGCTGCCGCTGCTGATCGGTCTGACCGTGTTCACCGTCATGACGACCTGGCAGCGCGGTCGCAGAATCGTCACGGCGGAACGGGCGCGGCACGAGGGCCCGCTGCCCGAGTTCATCGGCGATCTGCGGTCCGGGGCGGTGTCGACGGTCCGGATCCCCGGCACGGCCGTCTTCCTCAACCGGGGCCGGGAGACCGCGCCGCTGGCCATGCGGGCCAACGTCGAGCACAACCACGTACGGCACGAGCAGGTCGTGATCCTGTCCATCGAGACCGAGCCCCTGCCCCGTGTCCCGGCCGACCAGCGCCTCGTCGTCGACAGCCTCGGCTTCGCCGACGACGGCATCGTGCATGTCACGGCCCGGTACGGCTACATGGAGACACCGGACGTGCCCGCCTGCCTGGCGATGCTCGAACCGGCCGACACGGAGGGGCCGTTGGACCTCGACCAGGCGTCCTACTTCCTGTCGAAGATCGAGCTGCGCCGCGGCAAGGCCCCGACGATGGCCCCGTGGCGCAAACGCCTGTTCATCGCCACGTCCTACATCACGGCCGACGCCGCCGAGTACTTCGGCCTGCCCGGCGACCGCACGGTCATCATGGGCTCCCACATCGAGGTGTGACCGCACCCGTCACCTCGCGGATGCCTGGTCGGCGTCACAAGCCGGCCGTTGTGCCTGAAGCCGCGGTCACCCGGCACCGCGGCGGCTGGCGCGGCCCCGGCAAGAGCTTCGCCGTCGGCCTGGGCCGCGAGATCCGCGACGCCCACCCGCCTTGTCCAGCCCCCGAACAGAGCGAGGAGTAGCTCGCCCGCACGAGCTGTTCGGGACCTCACCATGCCGTCGACGGATGCTGCTGGTCACGGGGAGCCGGACAGTGCCTTGGTCGGCGGCTCCCTGGACCGCGGCGGTGGTCCGAAAGTGCTCACTGGTAGGCGGGGCTCAGGGGGAGCGCCAGGAAGATCGGCACGGTCGGCCCTCAGTGTGGGCCCACGCCGGGGCTCATTCCGGTGAAGGGCCACTACCAAGCGCCGACCGTCCGCAGCAGGAGGTGGAGGTCGTGAGCGGCCTCGGCGGTGGCGAACGTGGCGACGGTCAGGACCGCTGCAATTGCCACGGTGAGGACCGGGTGGCGCCCCAGCGGCGAGGCGAGGAGCGCGGCAACGCAGCGTGGCACCGGGCCGGCGGAGGCGAGCGGGCCGCGGCGGCCGAGGATGCCGAGCATGGCGCCCGCAGCGCGGGCGGGGCCCCAGGCGGGCGGGACGGGGGCGGTTCCAGGACCGACACGATGCGCTGGAGTGGCCGACCGCGCAGCGGGCCGCAACCACGACTCCGGCTCACCCGGGCTGTCCGCGGCCTTGGTGAACACGTTCCGCGGCCACCCGCTCTTCGCCGACAAGGCGCAGACAAAAGCCCGGTCGCGGGATGAACGTGCCGGGCGCGCCGACGGAACGGATCCTGATGCTGGCGCGTTATCGCTAGCCGCTGCCGCCACGTCGTTATAGCGTTGTGAGTCAGCAGTCGTGGTTCCGAAGTTCCGTTCGTCCGTGATCGCCATCACGGGCGTTCTTGCTGTTCAGCGCCTCTCCGGACCAGGGCGATCACCTCCCGTGCGTGCAGGGTGCACGCTCGGTTTCCCTCGAAGGAGACAGTCATGGCCAAGGGCACTGTGAAGTGGTTCAACAGCGAGAAGGGCTTCGGCTTCATCGAGCAGGAGGGCGGCGGCCCCGACGTCTTCGCCCACTACTCCAACATCGCCGCCCAGGGCTTCCGCGAGCTGCAGGAGGGCCAGAAGGTCGAGTTCGACGTTACGCAGGGCCAGAAGGGCCCGCAGGCTGAGAACATCCGCCCCGTCTGATCGCGCGCCTAGGTAAGGGCCCGGCATCCCGGCTTCGGGACGCCGGGCCTGACTGTCTGTCGGAGTGGTCAGCGGGCAGGAGCCGATCGGCGCCTCGGTGGGTCCCCATGAGCCACTGTCAGGAACAGCGAGCGGAACCGCTGATGCGCCGGCCGCTCCCGGCACGGCGGCGCGCCCCGCCGTCAGCGCGGCACACCCCGGTGTCCAGCCGAGGCTCACCCCCCACCGCCCCGGCCGGCGCGCACATCACCGCCCCATTTCGCGGCCTGGCGAGACGACGGCACGGACGTGAAGATCAACGACCTCCTGTGCTGGCAGGTCCGCGACAAGGTCGGTCGGGCGGAGGATCCGAGCTTGGTCGTGATCGACACACAGAGCGTCCACGCTGCGGTGAACGTGCCCGCGGCCACGACTGGGAAGGACGCGGCCAAGAAGGTGCCCGGTCGCAAGCGCGGACTGGTGGTCGACGTCCTCCGCCTGGTCATCGCCGTGACCGTGCTGGCCGCAAGCGCCGACGACAACGCCTTCGGCATCGCCTTGCTCGGCCAGGTGGCCCCCATCGGCACCATCGAGAAAGCCCTGGTGGATCAAGGTTTCATGAAGACTGTCGCCGAGCGCGGCAGCACGGTCGGCATCGACGTCGAGGCCGAGCGCAACCCCTCCGGCAAGGGCAGCGGCTTCGTCCCGCAGGCCAAGAGGTGGATCGTGGAGCAGACGCTCGGCATCCTCATGCTGTTCCGGCGGCTCATGCGGGACTGCGAGAGCAAGCCGAAGTCCTCGGAGTACAGGGTGCGCCGGGCCGTGATCGACGTGATAGCGCGCCGGCTCACCGGCCAGACCACGCCCAGCTGGCGCGGGTGACCCGTGGACGTCCAGGTCACACCGCTTCTGGAGGCGGTCGACGCGCGTGAGCGGGAGCTCGGCACGGCCGCGGAACGGTTTTGCGCGCAGATCGACGAACTCGCCGCGGGCCGTCCGCGCTGCCGGACCGCCCGTACGGCCGCGACGACCGGGTTGCGCGCTGCGGGCACCCGGCACTCGGGCGTCTGTGAGGACACGGTGCGCTCTGGCGCGTGCTTCTGGACCTGGAGGACCAGTTCATGGCGATCGGTGCGGTAGTCGACGACGTCGGCGCCGGGTCGCCGCTCTTGCGGCTGGCGACCCTGATCGCGCCGCTCGCCTTCGTGTGCTGTTGTGCTCGGCTGGGATCAGGTTCGGGGTGTTGTGTGACGGGGATTGAGCATGTCCAGCAGTTTCTGAGCGGTAGCGAGATGGGAGGCGGGAGGACGGGCGGGTGCTGTCCCAGGCCCAAGGTCTGACTCATGACTTCTCTGACCGAAGTGTCCCCCTGTCACGGTGTCGGCCGGTGGTCGGGGATGGTGCGTTGTCGGGGCCGGGCCGGCGGGGTGTGTCCCGATAGGGGCCTGTCGATCGTTGTGGCGTCCTCACGATTCTGACCGTCCGACGCGGCCCGGTACCGGCAACGCGACATGTCGTCGGACCGGATGGAGGGGAACGGGCATGTCCGGTTCGACGGTGTCCAGTACGTCGTCGTGTCCGCGAACCCGTCGCCGCCCTGCGGGGGAAGTGGTTTTGGGAGTGGATACGTACTGGGATGTTCACATGGCTGCGGTGCTTTCCGTGTCGGGAGCGGTCCTTGCTACCGATGAGTTCCCGGCCACCGCGGCCGGCTACCGCGATCTGCTGAAGCGCGCCAGGAAGTGGGGAACCGTGAGACGGGCCGGGGTGGAGGGGACAGGCTCCTACGGAGCGTCGTTGTCCCGCCATCTGCTGGCCCAGGGTGTGGACGTGTTTGACGTGAATCGGGTGGACCGGGTGGATCGTCGTCGGCGCGGCAAGTCGGATCCGCTGGATGCCCAGAACGCGGCGCGATCCGTTTTGAGCGGGCGGGCCCGTGCCCGGGCGAAAACGGGCGACGGGTCGGTGCAGATCGCGAGAATGTACAAACTCACGAAAGTGTCGGCCGTCAGAGCCCGCACGCAGGCCATCAACCAGCTCAAGGCCGTCCTCGTCACTGCCGATCCCGTCTTGCGGGAGGAACCGGCCGGACTGGGCACTGCTGAACTCTTCCGCACCTGTGCGCAGTTCACCGGTGTGAGCAGTCGCGAGGATGCCGGGGAGGAGTCGGTGGTGCAAGCCGCCCGGATCACGCTGGGCCTGCTGGCTCGGTCCGGACACGGCGGTCGCTCTGCTGATCACGGTGGGGTACAATCCGGAACGGCTCGGCGGCTTCGAGGGGCGTCGGGATGGGCCGCTGCCGAGAATTCCCGACCTCGCTCTCTTGCCTCAGACGCTCTCTTCGCTGAGGCGGTCGACTGCCCAGGGCAGGAGCTCCTTGGCCACCGCAAGGCTGAACGGCCTCACCAGTGAACGGAGTTCGGCGCAGGCGGAAGGGCCGAGCGTGATGTAGGGGAGGGCCGCCAGTTGGTCGGTGGTGTGCTCGATCTCCGCCCTGCGCCGCGTACCGTCCTCGGTCAAGGTCAGGTGGGGTCCATCGTCGAGCCATCCGCGCTCACGCAGGTTCTGTACGGCCTGCCCCCACTGCTCCGGCGTCCATGCCCGCGAGTCGCGCAGCACCTCTGCGCCGATGTCGCCTGTGGCGGCGTGGGTGACGAGAGCCTCGAGCCCGCTCAGTCCGGCAGCCAGCAGTGCTGCCACGTGGCCGTCGCCACGGAACTCCCGCAGCAGAGTCTGCGCGTGCCAGAGCACGAGGTGGGGTGTGCTCGGCCACGGCAGTGCGGCGTGCGCGGCGAAGAGGGGGCGGCCTTGTGGCTGGCGCACGGCCACTTCAGCAGCGGTACGGGCCAGTTCCGCTGCGCGGGCCAGCGCCGGTGAGGAGATGTCCGCGCCGAGGACGCGGCGGAGCGTGGCGTCGATCCCGGCGAGCCGGGCGGCGGTGAACCGCTGCGGCGGCGCGGCCTCCCATGCCGCGGGTATGGCTCGGCGCACCAGTTGGGGATTGAAGTTGTAGAACGTCGCGATGACCAGATCCGCCGGAGCGGCGCCGAGTGCGGCGGAGCGGGACGCGAAGTACCCCGTCCTGGCGTCCACGCCCAACTCGGCGTACTGGGCCGTGGATTCGGGCGAGAAGTAGACAGCCCCGTGGTAGGGCTCAAGAGTTCTCCAGGTCTGGCGTGCGAGGGCCAGGCTGGCGCGGTCCGTGTTCTGCGTCATGAGGGGATGGCCGTCCTGTGGCGGATGAAGCGTTGCTGTTCATCGAGCACACGACGGCGTGTGGGGCGCACCCATTCGTACCGTCTGGTCGGTACGTTATCGGAGAGCGGCTCCGGGGGCTACCGCCCTGCAACCAGTTCTCTCCCGGCCGAGGGGTGAATCCATCCGTGGTACGCGACCGCGAAACGCTCTGGTCGACGATGCGCCCGTCGACAAGGCGCCGCCCCAGGTCGAGGCGTGACGCGCGACGGGCTCCGGGCGGGCCGGGATCTTGCGGATGTCCAGGCGGCCGGAGGGATCGAGCGACATGATCGCCATGTAGACGCACTTCAACGCGGCCTGCTCGTTGGGGAGGTGTCCGCGCTCCTTGACCCCGCGCCGGATCCGCGCGTTGACGCACCAGCTCGTCGATCAACTGGTCGTCAACGGCCTTCCCGACACCGCGCTTGTGGACTCGGCACCCTCGGGCTCGGACACGTTCTCACTGGTCATCGATGCATCTTCCATGATCGGGAGTTACACCGAACGTCTTACAGTCCCGGCGCGCAGGACAGCGCCCAGCTCATCCCGATCAGGTTCCACAGAGTGGTGGGAGGCCCACTGCTCTGGCGCGCGGTGTCAGGCGCCGGAGTGTGGTGTGAGGGGCTGGGGTGTGGCCGCCCATGAGGCGAGCAGGCGTAGGCCTTCTTCGGAGCGTAAGCCGGGTTCGGCGGTGTAGATGGTGAGGGTGAGGCCGGGTTCGGCGGCCATTTCCAGGCCTTCGTAGGCGAGGGTGAGGTCGCCGACGGAGTGGTGGTGGAAGCGTTTGGTGCCGGTGCCGTGGTGGCGGACGTTGTGGGCGCCCCAGCGGGTGCGGAAGTCGTCGCTGCGGGTGGAGAGCTCGCCGACGAGGTCGTGGAGATCTTTGTCGTAGGGGTTGCGTCCGGCTTCGGTGCGCAGGATGGCGACGGCGATGTCGGCGGCCTGGTCCCAGTCGGGGTAGAAGCGGCGGGAGGCGGGGTCGAGGAACTGGAAGCGGGCCAGGTTGGCGTGGTTGCCGGCCGTGGCGTAGACGTCGTCGTAGAAGGCGCGAGCGAGCTGGTTGGTGGCGAGGAGGTCCATGCGGCCGTTGCGGACGAAGGCCGGGCCCGCGGTGACGGCGTCCAGGACCCACTGCAGGCTCCGGTGCGCGGTCCAGGTCCGGGTGGTGCGGCGACTGGGCCGGGTGAGTGCGTCGGAGCCGTCCGCGGCCTGAGCCAGGTTGAGCAGATGGGCGCGCTCGGCGTCGTCGAGCTGGAGGGCGCGGGCGACGGCTTCGAGTACGGCAGGGGAGGCGCCGGCGAGGTTGCCGCGCTCGAGCTTCGCGTAGTACTCCACGCTCACATCGGCCAGGGCGGCGACCTCGCTGCGGCGCAGGCCCGGCACGCGTCGGCGGTTCCCGGAGGGCAGGCCGGCCTGCTCGGGGGTGATCTTCGCTCGCCGCGAGGTGAGGAACTCGCGGACCTCTGCTCGGTTGTCCACGCTTTCGACGGTACGTCCCGCCCGTGTCCACAGGGATGTACTGGCAGTACACCCCTTGATGGTGTCTCGCTACGGGTGCGAAGAGCGGATTACCTGGATGACGTGGTGCTTTCCGCCCGGTCGTCACGACGGGATCTTGCACCTGGCCCTGCACTCGGCGACGGCCCCGGCATCCGGGATCGCACGCCTCGGCAAGCAAAGGAACCTCTCCCATGCGCGGAGCAATCATCTACGCCCCCGGCGACGTCCGCTTCGAAACCGTGGAGGACGCGAAGCTCTTCAAGCCGACCGACGCCGTCATCCGCACGGCCGTGACCTGCGTGTGCGGCTCGGACCTGTGGCCCTACCGCGGTGTCGAGCCGATCGGTGACCCGCACCCGATGGGTCACGAGTACGTCGGCTTCGTGGAGGAGGTCGGCTCCGCAGTCACCTCGGTGAAGCCGGGCCAGTTCGTCGTCGGCTCCTTCGCGACCTCCGACAACACCTGCGCGAACTGCAAGAACGGCTTCCAGTCGAACTGCCTGAACCGCGAGTTCATGTCCACCTGTCAGGCCGAATACATCCGCATCCCCAACGCCCAGGGAACCCTGGTCGCCACCGATGAGGTGCCGGACGAGAAGTTCTGGCCCGGTCTGCTGGCCGTGTCCGACGTCATGGGCACCGGCTGGTGGGCTGCCGACGCCGCCGAGGTGAAGCCCGGTACGACCGCCGTGGTCGTCGGCGACGGCGCGGTCGGTCTGTGCGGCGTGATCGCGGCCAAGGAGATGGGCGCGGAGCGGATCATCACCATGTCGCGGCACGAGATGCGGCAGAAGCTCGCCCGGGAGTTCGGCGCCACCGACATCGTCACCGAGCGCGGTGAGGAGGGCGTCGAGAGGATCAAGGAGATGACGAACGGGATCGGCGCCGACTCTGTCCTGGAGTGCGTCGGCACCGCCGAGGCCATGAGCCAGGCCCTGCACTCGGCCCGGCCCGGTGGCAACGTCGGCTTTGTCGGCGTCCCCCATGAGGTCGCCATCGACGGGCAGGAGCTGTTCTTCTCCCACGTCGGCCTGCGCGGCGGCCCCGCCCCCGTACGCCGTTACCTGCCCGACCTCATTGACCGGGTCCTGACCGGCGCGATCGACCCGGGCAAGGTCTTCGACGTCATCCTGCCCCTGGACCAGGTCGCCGAGGGCTACAGGGCCATGGACCAAGGCCGGGAAGTTAAGGCTGGCTGGGGCGCTGTCCAGGCGCGGGTGGGCGTGCTGGCCCTGCGGTGAATGACGAACGGGACCGCTGGTAGA
>NZ_JBFBBE010000181.1:0-13599 GCF_040682555.1 Streptomyces sp. NPDC051172 | reverse complement strand
CGTTCCCGGGCGATTAGCTCAGTGGGAGAGCGCTTCGTTCACACCGAAGAGGTCACTGGTTCGAACCCAGTATCGCCCACCATGTCGATGGCGGCTCATGCCTGCAAACAGCGCAGGCCCGAGCCGCCATCGTCATATTCTGCGCGGCTTCGCCGCGCAAGGCGGGGGCTCCGCCACCCGCACCCCCGGGAGGCCGGTCCGCAGCAGCGGGCCGGCCTTCTGCGTGTCGGCCCGCTTCACGCCGCTGCCGGAAGATCCGGCCGCAGCGGCCATGCCGGGTTCACTGTCTCCTCCGTGCCGCTCTTCGCGAACCACGCCTGCAGACCGCGCGCCTGGGCCGCGTGCCAGGTGGTCTGCAGGGCGTGCAGCTCGGCGGGGGACAGGCGCTCCAGCCGGGCGGCGAAACGACGCCCGAGGGCCCGTACGACATCCAGCGCGGCCAGGGCGTCCGCCGCCGCGTCGTGCGCACCCTCCAGCGTGACGCCGTAGTGCGCGCACAGATCGGTCAGGGTGCGACGGCCCTTGCGGTAGCGGTCCAGGTGCTTGTCGAGAACCCGAGGGTCGAGCACCCGCAGCGTCGACGCCTCGAACCAACGGTCCAGCGACGAGGCGCGATGGCGGCGCAACTCGCGGTCGAGCAATGTCAGATCGAACGGCGCGTTCATCACCACGAGCGGACGGGCCATCGCCGCCTGCTCCGCCAGTTCCTCGGCTATCTCGTACATCACCGGCGCCGGCCAGCGGCCGTTGCGCTGCAGGTGTTCGTCCGTCAGCCCGTGCACCGCCGTCGCCGCCTCCGGCACCGGCACACCCGGGTTGACCAGCCAACGGGTCATCCGGGGCCGGCTGCCCGGGGCGTCCTGGACGACGACGGCGGCCGACACGATCCGGTCGGTCTCGACGTCGACACCCGTGGTCTCCGTGTCGAATGCGGCCAGGGGCCCCTCGTACCAGGTCGTCATGCCTACACAACTCCTCGTTCACCCACGGCAGCTGACGTCCCGTCTTCTGCCTGTTTGGTGATACCCGGGCTGTTTGCGCCGTACGCCGGAAGGACACAACAGGAGTACGGGTCTTTGCAGTTCAGAGGCGCGCAACGGGGAATCACTTGGCGTGGAAGGCTGTTGGTCATGGCGATAGCGCAGCCCGAGCGGGGCGGGCTGCTGCCCGAACGTGCGGGCCCCCTTCGCGGCACACTCGCCACCACCGCCTGCATGGAGACACTGCAGGTGGGTTATCTGCACGCCGTCGCCGCGGCGGCCGGCTGCTCGCTGTCGCAGCCGTTTCCGGACAACGGCATCGACTGGCACGTCAGTCACGGCTCGCCCGGGCACACCGTCGACGACGAGGTGACCATCAAGGTGCAGCTGAAGTGCACGTACCAGGTCGCGCCGAACCCGCCGGGCCGTTTCTTCTCCTTCACGCTCGACAACGACCATCTGCGCAAGCTCGCGCGCACGCCCGTCTCGGTGCACAAGATCCTGGTCGTGATGCTCGTCCCGAGATCCCAGGACGACTGGCTGCGCGCCAGCCACGACCGCCTCGACCTGCGGCACTGCTGCTACTGGGTCAACCTGGCCGGCCAGCCGGTCACCGGGCGGACCCGGACCACCGTGCGGATACCGACCTCACGCATCTTCGACGACCGGGCGTTGTGCGAGATCATGACGCGGGTCGGGGCCGGAGGCAGACCATGACGCACCGCCCGCTGGAGGAGCCGCTGCGGCCCGTCAGGCCGCACCCGGTCGAGGCCTCCTGGCACCGTCCCCCCGAGCCCGACGAGGTCGACCCCGCCGTGCTCAGCGCTCTGCTGCACCGGCACGGCTGGGAGCGGCGCGGCGGAGCCGCCGGACGCTACGGCCGCTGGACCCCGCCCGGCCCCGGCGGCGGCGGGACCAGCCTGCTCGTGCCCGAGAGCCGCGCCTTCCCCGACAGCGACGACCTGCTCGGCGAGGCGCTCGTCGCGCTGACCCGCAGCGGCACGCCCTCCGCCCGCGAGGTGCTGGTCTCCCTCGCCGTACCCAGCGACGAGATCCGCTGGTGGCGGGATGTGCCGAGCGGTCCCGGCGGCTCCGCGCCCTGGGTGGTCGAGGAGCAGCTGCGCGCCTGTGCCCGCCACATGCTGCTCGCCGGAGCGCTCGCCACGCGCGCGCGTGCGGGCTACTACGGCGCCCGGCACCGCCGCGCCGCCGCCGCGCTGCTGGAGAGCGTCCTGGTCGGCTCCGCGAGCGGCGGCGGCCGGCTCACCGCCTTCGTGCCCGTCGGCACGGGCCGGCAGCTCGCCGTACGCCTCCACCAGGCCCTGTACGCCGCTCGCGAGGCCATCGACTACCAGCGGGCCACCGGCGGTATGGACGCCTTCGACGGCGCCGTGGAGGCGGGTGTGAGCCGTGAGCTGACCGAGGCGCTGATCGTCCTGGTGCGCGGTACCGAGGGCGCCAGGATCGCCGTCGAGTGGGCACCGGCCGCCGGGGTGCCCGAGGACTGCGTGGCGGGTGTCGAGCCGGTGGAGTTCTCACCGGGCGACCTGCCGGTGCTGCGCGAGGCCGGCGCCCGCTATCTGCGCGAGGAGCCGTCCGTGCCCGTGCGGATCACCGGCACGGTGGTGCGGATGCGCAGGTCGGGGCCGCGCGGGGAGGGCAGCGTACGGCTGCGGGTGATCGCGGGAGCCGAGGTGCCGCACGTCCGGATCACGCTGGACGAGGAGGACTACCGCATCGCCGGGCACGCCCACCTCGTGGGGCTGCCCGTGCGGCTGCACGGGCGGCTGGAGAGCCGGGGCGGCTTCCGGCGGCTGACCGGGGCGTCCGGGGTCGCACCGGTGCAGGTGGAGGAGGCGGAACGGGACCGGCTGATGAAGTCGATGCAGGAGCACGCGGAAAAGGGCGACTTCTTCGAGGAGGCGTGCAGCGGGGAGGACGACGACTGAGCGCGGGCCCGCCTGCACGAAGGGCGACCGTTTCGCGGTCGGAGGGTCGGGGTCGGTACGATCCCCTATTGCGCGCGCTCCTGGTATGGCGCCGCACTCCACCTTCAGTCAGGAGAGACCGGTGTCAGACGTCCGTGTGATCATCCAACGCGATTCCGAGCGGGAAGAGCGCGTGGTGACGACGGGCACTACGGCCGCCGAGCTCTTCGCCGGCGAGCGCTCGATCGTCGCCGCGCGCGTGGGCGGCGAGCTCAAGGACCTCGCCTACGCGCCGGCCGAGGGCGAGGTCGTGGAGCCGGTGGAGATCTCCTCCGAGGACGGCCTGAACATCCTGCGCCACTCCACCGCACATGTGATGGCGCAGGCCGTGCAGGAGCTGTTCCCCGAGGCCAAGCTGGGCATCGGCCCGCCGGTCAAGGACGGCTTCTACTACGACTTCGACGTCGAGAAGCCGTTCACGCCCGAGGACCTCAAGGCCATCGAGAAGAAGATGCAGGAGATCCAGAAGCGCGGGCAGCGGTTCGCCCGTCGTGTGGTCACCGACGAGGCCGCCCGCGAGGAGCTGGCGGACGAGCCGTACAAGCTCGAACTGATCGGCCTCAAGGGCTCGGCGTCCTCGGACGACGGCGCGGACGTCGAGGTCGGCGCCGGTGAGCTGACGATCTACGACAACCTGGACGCCAAGACCGGCGAGCTGTGCTGGAAGGACCTCTGCCGCGGTCCCCACCTGCCGTCCACCCGCCTGATCCCGGCGTTCAAGCTGATGCGCAACGCGGCCGCCTACTGGCGCGGCAGCGAGAAGAACCCCATGCTCCAGCGCATCTACGGCACCGCCTGGCCCTCCAAGGACGAGCTCAAGGGCTACCTCGACTTCCTCGCCGAGGCCGAGAAGCGCGACCACCGCAAGCTGGGCTCCGAGCTCGACCTGTTCTCCATCCCGGAGCAGATCGGCTCCGGCCTGGCGGTCTTCCACCCCAAGGGCGGCATCGTCCGCCGTGTGATGGAGGACTACTCGCGCCGCCGGCACGAGGAGGAGGGCTACGAGTTCGTCTACACCCCGCACGCCACGAAGGGGAAGCTCTTCGAGACGTCCGGACACCTGGACTGGTACGCCGACGGCATGTACCCGCCCATGCAGCTCGACGAGGGCGTGGACTACTACCTCAAGCCCATGAACTGCCCGATGCACAACCTGATCTTCGACGCGCGCGGCCGCTCCTACCGCGAACTGCCGCTGCGCCTCTTCGAGTTCGGGACCGTGTACCGGTACGAGAAGTCCGGCGTCGTGCACGGCCTGACCCGTGCCCGCGGCTTCACCCAGGACGACGCGCACATCTACTGCACCCGTGAGCAGATGTCGGAGGAGCTCGACAAGACGCTCACCTTCGTCCTCGGCCTGCTGCGCGACTACGGTCTGACCGACTTCTACCTGGAGCTGTCCACCAAGGACCCGGAGAAGTTCGTCGGCTCCGACGAGGTCTGGGAGGAGGCGACCGAGACCCTTCGCCAGGTCGCCGAGAAGCAGGGACTGCCCCTGGTCCCCGACCCGGGCGGCGCCGCCTTCTACGGCCCGAAGATCTCCGTCCAGACGAAGGACGCCATCGGCCGCACCTGGCAGATGTCGACGATCCAGCTCGACTTCAACCTGCCGGAGCGCTTCGACCTGGAGTACACGGGTCCGGACGGCTCCAAGCAGCGCCCGGTCATGATCCACCGCGCGCTGTTCGGCTCGATCGAGCGGTTCTTCGCGGTGCTCCTGGAGCACTACGCGGGCGCCTTCCCGGCCTGGCTGGCCCCGGTCCAGGCGGTCGGCATCCCGATCGGTGACGGGCACGTCGAGTACCTGGAGAAGTTCGCCGCGGCCGCGAAGAAGCAGGGCCTGCGGGTCGAGGTCGACTCCTCCTCGGACCGCATGCAGAAGAAGATTCGCAACGCCCAGAAGCAGAAGGTGCCCTTCATGGTCATCGCGGGCGACGAGGACATGTCGGCCGGTTCCGTCTCCTTCCGCTACCGGGACGGTTCTCAGGAGAACGGCATCCCGTTCGACGAGGCCATCGCGAAGATCGCCAAGGTCGTGGAGGACCGGGCGCAGGTCTGACCGTCCGGTCCGGTCGGCCTGATCCGCCGGCTCCGAGGGCCCTCGGGAGGTTCAGCCTCCCGGGGGCCTTTCGTCGTCCTCGCGGGCGAAGACCTGCAGCAGCCAGGAGGCGAAGGTGCCGGTCACCGCGCCGAGCAGGGCCAGTCCGACGGCCATCATCCCGACCGCGATCAGCCGTCCCAGCGGCGTCACCGGCATGACGTCGCCGTAGCCGACGGTCGTGAGGGTCGCACAGGCCCACCAGACGGCGTCGCCGAAGGTCCGCATCGACGCGCCCGCCGCACCGCGTTCCTGCTGGTAGACGGCGAGAGACCCGGCAAAGCCGAGCAGGACCGTCGCAAGCCCGGAGTACGCGATCACGCGCGCGTGCAGCGGGAGCCGGGGCTTGCCGTGCCGCCGCTGCATGGCTTCGTAGACCTTGACAATCCGAAGGGGCCGCAGCAGCGGCAGGATCACCATCACCGTGTCCAGCAAGTGCTTCCGCACGAACCTGTGCCCCTGCCCGCTCAGTCGCCACAGCACCGCGTAGTTGAAGGCGAACAACGCCCAGGAGGCCAGCAGCACCGCGAGCGCCAGCTCCTGCATGGGGCCCGTCAGACCGGGTGCCAGGACGCGGATCGCGTACGAGGCGAGGAAGGCCAGCGATGCGACGGCGAGCGGAAGCTCGGTCCGCTGCTCCCAGCGGGCTGCGCGAGTGTCATCGTCCACCGGCC
The DNA here is from genome assembly GCF_040682555.1 of Streptomyces sp. NPDC051172. Taxonomy (NCBI): domain Bacteria; kingdom Bacillati; phylum Actinomycetota; class Actinomycetes; order Kitasatosporales; family Streptomycetaceae; genus Streptomyces; species Streptomyces sp. NPDC051172. The sequence goes on along the minus strand of NZ_JBFBBE010000181.1, from coordinate 7,859 downwards.
CAGCTTGGCCCGGCGCGCTTTTCGCACAACCCCGCCGACACGCCGCGAACGGGCGACGCCATATGCTGCATGGCATGACGAGTGAGCCGGAGCAGCAGTTGGGAGTAGGGGTCCAGGACGCGTTCCAGCGCCTGTGGACGCCCCACCGGATGGCCTACATCCAGGGCGAGAACAAGCCGACCGGCCCCGGTGCCGACGACGGCTGCCCCTTCTGCTCCCTCCCGGCGAAGTCCGACGAGGACGGGCTGATCGTCCGGCGCGGTGAGCAGGTCTACGCCGTGCTCAACCTGTACCCGTACAACGGCGGCCACCTCATGGTCGTCCCCTACCGCCATGTCGCCGACTACACGGATCTCACGGGCCCCGAGACCGTCGAGCTCGCCGCGCTCACGAAGCAGGCCATGACGGCCCTGCGGACCGCCTCCGGTGCCCATGGCTTCAACATCGGCATGAACCAGGGTTCGGTCGCCGGCGCCGGCATCGCGGCCCACCTCCACCAGCACATCGTTCCGCGCTGGGGCGGCGACACGAACTTCATGCCGGTCGTCGGCCACACGAGAGTGCTGCCGCAGCTGCTCGCGGACACCAGGAAGATGCTGGCGGAGGCCTGGCCTTCGGCGTAAGCCCTCCGCGGCGTACACCTTCTACGCCTCGTACACGTCCGCTTTCTTGGGCGTGGGGTCCTGGATCTGCGTGCTCAGGAACGCCGACCTCGTGCCGAACTTCTCCGTGTCCACGCCGTTCTCGTTGAGGACCCGTATCGCCGCCGCGTGCACCACCCGCAGCACCGGCGTGGCGGCGCGCAGCGCGTCGTCGGCCATGAAGCGGTGGCGCCAGGGCTGGTCGGCCCAGGCGTGCCGGAGGCCGAAGGGCTCGGGCAGGGCTATCGTGCCGCCCAGCCAGTTCAACAGGGGCGGGTACCAGGAGAGCGGGGCGCGTACGGCCAGTCGTACGACCTCGTCGGTGGTGACCAACGGGAGGGACACCTTCCGGGTCTCCCACGGCTTGAACGACTTCTGGACCTCCTTCGTCGGCGCCTCGGGCTTGCTGGTGAACAGGGAGTTCACGGGACCGAGCGCATGCCCGGTGACCTCGATGCGCAGCGTCTCGTGCAGCACGGTCACCGTGATCATCATGGTGATGACCAGCTGCCCGTCCCACAGGGTCCACTGCACGCCCAGATAGTGCCGGTCGCCCGCGCCGAACTGCTGCTTGTTGCAGATGTCCTGTATCGCGTGCGACTTGACCTGGTACGCGTCCACGTCCGTGCCCTCCGGCCGGGACACCTCCTTCGCGCCCTCGCCAATCGGTGTGACGATCCAGTGCCGTACGGAAGGGGTCGGGAAGCCGCCGGTGTTGAGCGTGTTCCGCTCCAGCATGCGCAGCTGGTCGTGGATCGAGCGGATGACGTCCCAGCTGCGGAAGGGGTGGATCTCCCGGGTCGGGTCGGCCGACACCAGGTCCTCCGCGAGCTGCCAGCTGCCCCAGCGGGTGCCCATCCCGAGGATGCCCTTCGGGCCGGCGTAGAACACGGAGTTGGACTGCTGCTCGGCGCTCAGCTTGGCCAGCGACTGGCGCAGCGCGTCCGCTTTGGTCTCGCCCGGGCTGGTCGGCACCGCCTCGGGCACCTTGGCCCCGATGCTGCTGCCCGCCAGCAGGCTGTCCCAGCGCTCGCGCAGGTCCTTCGCCGTCCGCTCGCAGATCTGCCTGGCCCAGAACCAGCCGATGACGGGCATGATCACCGAGGCTCGCGCATACCAGGCCCAGAAACCCGTGAACGGCATGCGGATCAGAAAGATCACGGCGAGGGCGCCCACCGCCACCAGCAGCGTGGTGGCCAGCGCGCCCGCCCGCTTGTCGTCGCGCCTGGCGATGGTGGTGCGGATCGAGAAGACCAGCAGCCAGACGAGGAGGCCGGGCAGGAACAGCAGGCCACACAGCACCATCACGATGCTCAGCAGATTGTCCCGGTCCTTGCGGATGTTGTTCGCCGCCAGACAGTGCTCGACGACGACCGGGGGCTCGGCGCCGAAGGACTGGATGAGCGGCTTGCGGCCGGCCCCCACCATGCGGTCCACCACCGCCCGCGAGAAGGCCTCACCCAGGTTGGGCCGGAATATCCTCGCCCATTTCAGGCCCGTTTTGACGGTGGTCTGATGCCACTCGTTGTCCGCTTTCTTGATGTCCTCGACCGGGTTGTCCCGGTAGGCCGCGGAGGCCAGCGCGAACGTGGCTGTCTGGCCCTCGTTGCCCGTGCGGGGCACCTGGGGGCCGAAGATGTCCCCGTAGCCGCTCTCAACGGTCATTCCCGCCCCCGATCGCCGCCGACGTCGCTTCTGCGGCTTTCCCGACTTCCTTGCTTCGCACACCTGTTGATCAGGCCGCCGCGGTGTTCGCCCGACAACTTGATCAGGTCATCAGCGTATCCGCAGGCACCGACATTCGTCGGCGGACGGCCGAAGCCGCCCGCCGACGGAGGGGAGCGTTCCGTAAAAGCGACTTGGAAGCGCCCGGCGCCAACTACGAGGCGTCGCACGCCTCTTCACGAATCCTCTCCGCGATCTGCGGAGGCATCGGCTCGTGCCGTGCGTAGGAGCGGTTGAAGCGCGCGGTGCCGTGCGAGAGGGAGCGCAGGTCCACGGCGTACCGTCCGATCTCGATCTCGGGCACCTCGGCTCGTACGAGTGTGCGGTTTCCGGTGGTCTGTTCCGTGCCGACCACCCGGCCGCGCCGTCCGGACAGGTCGCTCATCACGGCGCCCACGTACTCGTCGCCGACCAGTACGGTCACCTCGGCCACCGGTTCCAGCAGATGGATCTTGACGTCGGCCGCCGCCTCCCGCAGCGCCAGTGCACCGGCCGTCTGGAAGGCCGCGTCCGAGGAGTCCACGGAGTGCGCCTTGCCGTCCAGCAGGGTCACCCGGACGTCGATGAGCGGATAGCCCGCCGCAACTCCCTTGGCCGCCTGGGCCCTTATGCCCTTCTCGACCGACGGGATGAACTGCCGAGGCACCGCGCCGCCGACGACCTTGTCCACGAACTCGATGCCCGAGCCGCCGGGCAGCGGCTCCACCTCGATCTCGCAGATCGCGTACTGCCCGTGCCCGCCGGACTGCTTCACATGGCGGCCGCGGCCCGCCGCCTTGCCCGCGAACGTCTCCCGCAGGGAGACCTTGTGCGGGATCACGTCGACCTGGACGCCATAGCGGCTGCGCAGCCGTTCCAGCGCCACGTCCGCGTGCGCCTCGCCCAGACACCACAGCACCACCTGGTGGGTGTCCTGGTTCTGCTCGAGCCGCATGGTCGGGTCCTCGGCGACCAGCCGGGAAAGACCCTGCGAGAGCTTGTCCTCGTCCGCCTTGCTGTGCGCCTCGATGGCGAGCGGCAGCAGCGGGTCGGGCATCTGCCACGGCTCCATGAGCAGCGGGTCGTCCTTGGCCGACAGGGTGTCGCCGGTCTCCGCACGGTTCAGCTTCGCCACGCACACCAGGTCGCCCGCGATGGCGTGCGTCACGCTGCGCTGCTGCTTGCCGAAGGGGGTGGACAGGGCGCCGATGCGCTCGTCGACGTCGTGGTCCTCGTGCCCACGGTCCGCGAGCCCGTGCCCGGACACATGCACCGTCTCGTCGGGGCGCAGCGTGCCGGAGAAGACGCGGACCAGGGAGACCCGGCCGACGTAGGGGTCGGAAGCCGTCCGCACGACCTCGGCGACCAGCGGGCCGTCCGTGTCGCAGGCCTTCACCTCGCGCGGCTTGCCGTCGATCGTGGTGACCCCGGGTGTGGGGTGCTCGAACGGCGTCGGGAAGCCGCCCGTGACCAGCTCCAGCAGCTCTACGGTGCCGAGGCCCTGCTTGGCGCCCTCGGCCGCGGGGGCGGCGGCCAGGACCGGGAAGAAGACCCCGCGTGCGACGGCGCGCTCCAGGTCCTCGACGAGCGTCTTGAAGTCGATCTGCTCGCCACCCAGATAGCGGTCCATGAGGGTCTCGTCCTCGCTCTCCGAGATGATCCCCTCGATCAGCCGATTGCGGGCCTCCTCGATCCGAGGCAGCTGGTCCTCGCCCGGCTCCGACTCCTTGCGCTCGCCGGACGAGTAGTCGAAGACCTTCTGCGACAGCAGCCCGGTCAGCCCCGTCACGGGCGCGTGCCCGTCCGGGCCCTGCGGGCCGTGCAGCGGCAGGTACAGCGGGAGCACGGCGTCGGGGTCGTCCCCGCCGAAGGCCTCCGCGCAGGTCCGTGTCATCTCCTCGAAGTCCGCCCGGGCGGCCTCCAGGTGGGTGATCACGATCGCCCGTGGCATGCCGACGGCCGCGCACTCCTCCCACACCATGCGGGTCGAGCCGTCCACGCCGTCGGAGGCCGAGACGACAAAAAGGGCCGCGTCCGCCGCTCGCAGACCGGCCCGCAGTTCCCCGACGAAGTCGGCGTATCCGGGGGTGTCGAGAAGATTGACCTTGATGCCGTCCCATTCGACCGGCACCAGGGAGAGCTGCACCGAGCGCTGCTGCCGGTGCTCGATCTCGTCGTAGTCGGAGACGGTGCCGCCGTCCTCCACGCGGCCCGCCCGGTTCACTGCTCCCGCGGTGAGTGCGAGAGCTTCCACCAGTGTCGTCTTGCCCGATCCGCTGTGGCCGACCAGCACCACATTCCGTACGGACGCGGGGTGGTCGGCCGCTGTAGCCCTGCCGGCGGCTCCGGGGTGTGCGCTTGCCTTGTCGCCCATGGCCTTGCCTCCCGTGCACGGTGAGGTCACTGTGGGCGCGGGCATGCCGGGCCGCGTGCGGTGGCGGCTCCGATGACGCCCGCGGTTCTTCGAGCTTTCCACTCCCGTCACGGTGCGTCCATACGACGGACGTGATCGCGCCGCCCGCCTCCGGCCCGGGCCGTCCGCCCGATCTCCCCGCAGACGTCCGGGTGCCCGGCAGTCGCACACGCGCGCGCGTGGCTACGATGGGCCAGCCGGAGGCCAGCAGGGGCCGCGGCCACACCGACCGTCGGGAAGGCCATGCTGAACAAGTACGCGCGTGCATTCTTCACGCGTGTCCTCACGCCGTTCGCCGCGTTTCTCATCCGCCGGGGCGTCAGCCCCGACACGGTCACGCTCCTCGGCACCGCCGGCGTGGTCGCGGGTGCACTGGTCTTCTACCCCCGGGGTGAGTTCTTCTGGGGCACGGTCGTGATCACGCTGTTCGTGTTCTCCGACCTCGTCGACGGCAACATGGCCCGCCAGCTGGGCCGCACCAGCCGCTGGGGCGCCTTCCTGGACTCCACCCTCGACCGGGTCGCCGACGGCGCGATCTTCGGCGGATTCGCCCTCTGGTACGCGGGAAGCGGCAACGACAACGTCCTGTGCGCCGTCTCGATCTTCTGCCTGGCCAGCGGCCAGGTGGTGTCGTACACCAAGGCCCGCGGCGAGTCGATCGGACTGCCGGTCGCCGTCAACGGTCTCGTGGAGCGTGCCGAACGCCTGGTCATCTCGCTGGTCGCGGCCGGGCTCGCGGGCCTGCACAAGTTCGGGGTGCCGGGCATCCAGTTCCTGCTGCCGATCGCCCTGTGGATCGTCGCCGTCGGCAGCCTGGTCACGCTCATCCAGCGGGTGGTCACCGTCCGTCGCGAATCGGCGGAGGCGGAGGCCGCGGCGACCTCCCCGGAGAACGCCTCACAGGGGAGCGAGGCGGCGAAGTGAACCTTCGCGATCAGCTGACCGACGCGCTGTACGGCCTCGGCTGGGGCACCGTCAAGAAACTCCCGGAGCCCGTCGCCGTACGGCTGGGACGCTCCATCGCCGACCTCGCCTGGAAACAGCGCGGCAAGGGCGTGCAGCGCCTGGAGAGCAACTACGCGCGCGTGGTGCCCGATGCGAGCCCCGAGCGCCTCGCCGAGCTCTCGCGCGCGGGCATGCGCTCGTACCTGCGCTACTGGATGGAGTCCTTCCGGCTTCCGGCATGGAGCGCCGAGCGGACAAGGAGCGCCTTCGACCCCAAGGACCTGCACTACCTGACCGACGGGATCGCCTCCGAGCAGGGCGTCATCCTGGCGCTGCCGCACATGGCCAACTGGGACCTCGCCGGGGCCTGGGTCACCACCAAGCTCGAGACGCCGTTCACGACGGTGGCCGAGCGCCTCAAGCCCGAGAGCCTCTACGACCGCTTCGTCGCCTACCGTGAGGGCCTCGGCATGGAGGTGCTCCCGCACAGCGGCGGCACCGCCTTCGGCACGCTCGCCCGGCGGCTGCGCGACGGCGGCCTGGTCTGCCTGGTCGCCGAGCGGGACCTGTCGTCCTCGGGCGTCGAGGTCGAGTTCTTCGGCGAGGCCACCCGGATGCCGGCCGGCCCCGCCCTTCTCGCCCAGCAGACCGGCGCACTGCTCCTGCCGGTCACGCTCTGGTACGACGACTCGCCCGTCATGCAGGGGCGTGTGCACCCGCCGGTCGAGGTACCCGAGACAGGTAGCCGGGCCGAAAAGACGTCTGTCATGACACAGGCGCTGGCCGATGCCTTCGCCACCGGGATCGCCGACCATCCGGAGGACTGGCACATGCTCCAGCGCTTGTGGCTCAAGGACCTCGATCCTGCGAGGAAACCCCCGGCTCCCGAGAAGGGCACGTCGTGAGGATCGGCATCGTCTGCCCGTACTCCTGGGACGTGCCGGGCGGCGTCCAGTTCCACATCCGCGACCTCGCCGAGTACTTCATCCGCCTGGGCCACGAGGTGTCGGTCCTTGCTCCCGCCGACGACGACACGCCCCTGCCGCCGTACGTCGTCTCGGCCGGACGGGCGGTCCCGGTGCCGTACAACGGCTCGGTGGCCCGGCTGAACTTCGGCTTCCTGAGCGCCGCCCGCGTCCGGCGCTGGCTGCACGACGGCGAGTTCGACGTCGTGCACATCCACGAGCCGACCTCGCCGTCGCTCGGCCTGCTGGCCTGCTGGGCGGCCTCCGGCCCGATCGTGGCCACCTTCCACACCTCCAACCCGCGCTCGCGGGCGATGATCGCCGCCTACTCGATCCTCCAGGCGGCCCTGGAGAAGATCAGTGCCCGGATCGCGGTGAGCGAGTACGCCCGGCGCACGCTGGTGGAACACCTCGGCGGCGACGCGGTCGTCATCCCGAACGGCGTCGACGTCGACTTCTTCGCCCGGGCCAAGCCCAAGGCTCAGTGGCAGGGCGACACCATCGGCTTCATCGGCCGCATCGACGAGCCGCGCAAGGGCCTGCCGGTGCTCATGAAGGCGCTGCCCAGGATCCTCGCCGAGCGCCCGCAGGCGCGGCTGCTGGTCGCCGGGCGCGGGGACGAGGAGGAGGCGGTCGAGTCGCTGCCCGCGGAACTGCGCCCGCGCGTGCAGTTCCTCGGCATGGTCAGCGACGAGGACAAGGCCCGCCTCCTGCGCAGCATCGACCTGTACGTGGCGCCGAACACCGGCGGCGAGAGCTTCGGCATCATCCTCGTCGAGGCCATGTCCGCCGGCGCCCCCGTCCTCGCCTCCGACCTGGACGCCTTCGCCCAGGTCCTGGACCAGGGCGCGGCGGGCGAGCTGTTCGCCAACGAGGACTCCGACGCGCTGGCCGAGGCGGCCCTGCGGCTGCTGGGGGACCCGGAGCGCCGGGCCGAGCTGCGCGGGCGGGGCAGCGCCCATGTACGGCGCTTCGACTGGTCCACGGTCGGCGCGGACATCCTGTCGGTGTACGAGACGGTGACGGCGGGAGCGGCCGCGGTCGCGGCGGCGGAGGACGAGCGGGGACCGGGGCTGCGGGGGCGGTTGGGTCTGGCACGGGACTGAGGGGCGCCTGGGGGCGCCGGTCGGTCGAACCGACCTGTCCGGCGTTTGAGGACGAGGCCGTAGCGGGGGTCTGGGGGCGGCAGCC
>NZ_JBFBBE010000180.1:0-13638 GCF_040682555.1 Streptomyces sp. NPDC051172 | reverse complement strand
GGCGGTTGAGGACGAGGCCCTTCAGGCCGGTCGGGGGTCTGGGGGCGGAGTCCCCAGGGTCGGGACGGGAAGGGGCGGCGGGGGCGGATCCAAGGTCTGCAGGCCCACCACCCGCAGCAGCTGCAGGCGTTCGTACGACTCCGTGCCCGGGCGGGCCGTGTGGACGATGAGCATGTGGTGGGCGTCCTCGTTGAGGAGAACCTCGCAGTCCAGTTCCAGCCGACCGACCACGGGATGCCGGAAGCGCTTCGTCGACCGACGGCGTACCGCCACCTCGTGCTCGTCCCACAGCAGCGCGAACTCCCCGCTCGACGCCCGAAGTTCGGCCACCAACGCGGCCGGCTCCGGATCGTCGGGACGGGACGCCGCCACCGCCCGCAGGTTCGCCACATGGGCGCGCGCGTGCTCCGCGACGTCCTCGGGAGGGAACAACTCCCGGGCCGCCGGGTCCAGAAAGAAGCGCCGCAGCATGTTGCGGTCCCGAAGCGGACGGGCGGACACATCCCCGCTCAGCGCCTTCGACATCGCATTCTGCGCGAGAACCTCACCGCAGTCGGTCCCCACCATCGCCGGGGTGTCGTGCAGCCGGTCCAGCACCAGCAGCAGACCGGGCCGTACATGTACGGACGCTCCCCCACTCTCGGCTTCGCTCGAGCGGGGGGACCCCCATCCGTGCCGCGGGGGCTCCTCGCTCGTCAGGTGGAACAGATGGTCCCGTTCGTCGTCCGTCAGACGCAGGGCACGCGCCAGCGCCGTCAGCATCTGGCGGGAGGGACGCGGCCCCCGGGACTGTTCCAGCCGTGTGTAGTAGTCCACGGACATACCGGCCAGCTGCGCCACCTCCTCGCGTCGCAGGCCCGGTGTGCGGCGGCGGGCGCCGGGCGTGAGCCCCACGTCGGACGGGTCGAGGCGGGCGCGGCCGCGGCGCAGGAAGTCGGCGAGTTCGGCTCGGTTCACCTCTCCAGCGTGCGGGAGTCCGCCCGGCTTATCCAGGGACTGTCGATCCCCCGATCGGGAGGTCTCTCCCGCGCCCCGCCGTCCCGTCCAAAGCTGGTCGTCGACGAGAGGAGCAGAACATGCTGACATTGGTGACCGGTACGACGGGGCAGGTCGGGCGGCGCTTCGTGCCGAGGCTGCTGGCGCAGACCCGTGGCGAAGAGCGGGTGCGGGTCCTCGTACGGGACGCGGCGCGCGGCGAGCGGTTCGCCGAGCTGGGTGCCGAGGTCGTCGTCGGGGACCTCCGGGACACCGAGGCGCTGGCCAAGGCCGTGGCCGGGGCCGACGCGGTCGTGAACGTCGCGGCGGCCTTCCGCGGGGTGCCGGACGAGGAGGCGTGGGCGGTCAACCGGGACGCGGCGGTGGAACTGGGCCGCGCCGCGCTGGCCGCCGGAGTGCAGCGGTTCGTGCAGGTCAGCACGGGGCTGGTGTACGGCACCGGGCGGGGGCGCCCGCTGACCGAGGAGGACGAGAGCCGGCCCGGCGGGGCGATGTGGGGCGCCTACCCGGAGTCCAAGGCCGAGGCCGAGCGGCAACTGCTCGCCCTGGACGGCATGGACGTACGCGTCGGCCGGCTCCCCTTCGTCTACGGCGAGGGCGATCCGCATCTCGCCCAGTCCCTGATGTGGGCCCGGAACTGGGCGGCGACCCAGCGGCTGCAGATGGGCCACCACGCAGACGTCGCCCAGGGGCTGCTGCGCATCCTGCACGCTCCGGGCATCGCCGGCCGGATCTACAACATCGCCGACGACACCCCCGTCACGGCGGTCGAACTGCACCAGCTCAACGGTGCCGAGATCCCCGCCGAGCTCTACACCCGCACCGACCCCGACCCGTGGCTGGTGATCACCTCGACCGAGCGCATCCGGCGGGAACTCGGCTACCGCCCGCTGTACCCCAGCGTCTACGCGGCCAGGGACGCCGGAGCCCTGTGAAGCGCCCCGGATCGTCGTAGACGCTTCAGTCCACCCCTTTGATCCGCCCGACCAGCACCGCCCCCGCCAACCCGATCACCGCCGACACCAGGTACAGCACCCGGTAGCCGCCGAGATACGTCACGATCGGCGCGGCGAGGGCGGGCGCCGCGACCTGCGGCAGGGCATTGGCCACGTTGATCACGCCGAGGTCCTTGCCGCGGTCCAGCGCCTTCGGCAGTACGTCCGTCATCAGCGCGAAGTCGACCGAGGTGAAGACGCCGAAGCCGACCCCGAGCACCGCCGCCGCGACGATCGCGCCCGGCCAGGTCTGCCAGCCCGCCAGCGCCGCCGTCGCCACCGCCATCAGCACACCCGACCAGATCACGAACGGCTTGCGCCGCCCCACCCGGTCCGACCGGACCCCGCCCACGACGACCGTGGCGAGCAGCGTCACCCCGTTCACGGCCGTCAGGATCAGCACGCCCTGGTCGGGGTTGCCGTAGTGGAGGCGATCCCGCAGGTAATACAGCAGGTAGAGCAGTACGAGTGCGTTGCTGAGGTTGATCAGGAAGCGGGTCAGCCAGGCCCAGCCGAGGTCCGGATACCGGCGCGGACTCAGCCAGAATCCGGCGGCGAACGACCGCCACGACCATGCCGGCCGGTCCGCCGCCGCCAGCCGCAGGTCCTCGTAGCGCAGGACGTACGGCAGCACCCCCACCACCGTGAACACCGCGCACGCGGCATACCCGGCCCCGACGCCCCCGGCCACCGTCGCAAGCCCCGTCCCACCGACCACACCCAGGATCTGCGCGACGCCCAACCAGCCGCCCACCGAGCCCCGTTGGAGCCGCGGCACCCGGTCCGGCACCGCGGCCGTCACCGCCGCGAACGCCGCGTTCAGCGTCAGCTGGACCAGACCCCAGCCGGCCGCCATGGTCCACACCCCGCCCGCGCCCGCGAGCAGCAGCAACGACAGCGCGCCGCCCGCCGCCCCGGCCACGATCCATGGCGTACGGCGACCCCGGCGGGACGTCGTCCGGTCCGAGAGGGCGCCGAAGAGCGGGTTGGCGACCAGGGACACCGCCGCACCGGCCCCCGTCACCCACGCCAGCATCGTCTCCTTGGACATCCCGGAGCCCGGCGCGAAGTCCTTCGCCTGGGAGGCCAGCAGGATCTGCAGGGGGCCGTACCAGCCCACCCAGATCGCCCCGTTGGCGAGCGAGAGGGCCGCCGTCCAGCCCCGGCCGACCCGTTCGACGGGCTCGGCGAGTGCCTCCGCGGGCCGGGTGGCGGTCATCTCTGCGCCCGCAGTACATCCCGGAACCAGCCGTACGAGGACTTCGGTGTCCGCCGCTGCGTCTCGAAGTCGACGTGCACAAGGCCGAACCGGCGCTCGTACCCCTCCGCCCACTCGAAGTTGTCCAGCAGCGACCACACGAAGTACCCGCGCACGTCCACGCCCGCCTCGACGGCCTGGTGCAGGGCCCGGAGGTGGCCGTCGAGGTAGGCGATCCGGTCCTGGTCGTCGAGGCCCGGGTAGGAGCAGCCGTTCTCGGTGATGACGACGGGCGGGAGGCGGTCGCCGTAGCGCTCTCGGAAGCCGGTGAGCAGCTCCGTCAGGCCCTCGGGGACGACGGGCCAGCCGAAGTCCGTCACCGGGACGCCCTCGATCTGCCGTACCGAGAAGGGGAGTTCGGCCGGGATGGTCAGCCCGCCGAACTCGATGTCCTCGCCCTGTGGGGCGCCCACGCGGGTCGGTGCGTAGTAGTTGATGCCGTACCAGTCCAGGGGTTCCGCGATGACTTTCAGGTCGGACTCGACATCGCCCGGCATCAACTCGCCGATGCCCTCCGGGTACTGGCCGAGCAGCAGCGGGTCGGCGAACAGGCGGTTCAGCAGCAGGTCGTAGAAGCCCGCCGCCTCCAGGTCCGCGGTCTCCTCGGAGACCGGCCAGGTCGGCCCGTGCGAGTTTGCGATGCCGATGTCCGTGGCGCCGGATGCGCGCAGGGCCCGTACGGCCAGGCCGTGCGCCAGTAGCTGGTGGTGGGCCACCGGCAGGGCGTCGAAGAGCAGCTGCCTGCCGGGTGCGTGCGCGCCCAGCGCGTGGCCCAACAGCGTGTGTTCGGCAGGCTCGTTGAGGGTGATCCACTTCTTCACCCGGTCGCCCAGCCGCTCGGCTACGACGGACACGTACTCCGCGAAACGGGAGGCCGTGTCCCGTTCGAGCCAGTCCAGCGCGACCGGCAGGTCCCAGTGGAAGAGCGTGGGGACCGGCCGAACGCCCGCGGTCAGCAGCTCGTCGACGAGACGGTCGTAGAAGTCGAGGCCGCCCGTGGAGCGCACCCGCGGCCAGGAGATGGAGAAGCGGTACGCGTCCACGCCGAGGTCGGCCAGGAGGGCCACGTCCTCGCGGTAGCGGTGGTAGTGGTCGCAGGCCACCGCCGCGGTCGAGCCGTCCTTCACCCGTCCCGGCCCGGCCGTGAAGACGTCCCACACGGACGGCTCGCGCTCGTCGACGGCGCCCTCGATCTGGTGGGCCGAGGTCGACACGCCCCACACGAAGCCGGCCGGGAAGCGGGGTATCGGATTGCCTGCATCAGAAGCCATGGGCGGGATCATCCTTACCGGCGGTAACGGAAGTCAACGCCCAGGCGTGAACTGCCGGTTACGCCCCTTCCTTCAGTACCCGGCTGATCAGTTCGCGCTGCTCGTCCGTGAGCCGGGGATCGGCCGCGTGCACCGTCTTCCCGTCCACCGTGATCTCGTAGCTGAAGCCGTCCGGCACCCCGACGGGAGGCGTGCCCCGGCCGGACGCGAGCGCGCGTTCGGCCAGGGCCTGCCACTCCTGGGCGTCGGGCCGGCCCGAGGTGTCCACCTCGGCACGGCGCTCGATGCCCGCGAACCCACCCGTGCGCCTCACCTGAATACGCATGGGTCCCTGTCTAGTACGGAGTTACAGGATCCGCACCCCGACCTGTTCCCACGCCTTCTGTACGGCCTGCAGTTCCTCGCCCTCGTTGAAGCGGGCCTTCGCCGCGGCGACCGTGAGCTTCGCGAAGTCGTTGAACAGCGCCTGCGAGGACAGCTCGCCGCCGGTCAGGACGTCGTACCAGATCTGCCCCGCCTTCTCCCAGGCATGGCCGCCGAGCGCGGAGGCGACCAGGTAGAACGCGTGGTTGGGGATGCCGGAGTTGATGTGGACGCCGCCGTTGTCGCGGCCGGTGCGGACGTAGTCGTCCATGGTCGCGGGCTGCGGGTCCTTGCCGAGCACGTCGTCGTCGTACGCCGTGCCGGGTTCCTTCATGGAGCGCAGCGCCTTGCCGGTGACGCTCGGGGCGAGCAGGCCGGCGCCGATCAGCCAGTCGGCCTCGGCGGCGGTCTGGCCGAGCGTGTACTGCTTGATGAGCGAGCCGAACACGTCGGACATCGACTCGTTCAGGGCGCCCGGCTGGCCGAAGTACGTGAGGTTCGCGGTGTGCTGGGTGACGCCGTGGGTCAGCTCGTGGCCGATGACGTCGATCGGGATGGTGAAGTCGAGGAAGATCTCGCCGTCGCCGTCGCCGAACACCATCTGCTCGCCGTTCCAGAAGGCGTTGTTGTACTTCACGTCGTAGTGGACGCTGGCGTCCAGCGGCAGGCCGTCGCCGTCGATCGAGTGGCGCTGGTAGGCCTTGAGGTACAGGTCGAAGGTGGCGCCGAGACCCGCGTAGGCGCGGTTGACCGTGGCGTCCTTGACCGGCGCGGCACCCTCGGCGCGCACCTTCGTGCCGGGCAGGTCGGTCTTGTGCCCGGCGTCGTAGATGGTGCGCAGCGGCTGGTCCGCCGGTGCCTTCGTCGTCGGCGCGGCCGCGAGACCGAACTCGGTCGTCACGCGGCGACGCCCGCGCAGCTCGCTGTCGCGCATCAGGGTGCGCCGGGCGGGACCGGAGATTGCGGGGTCGTCGTGCCGGGCCAGCTTGTCCAGGACATGCGGCGGTACGACGGTGCAGAAGACGGGCTCGAAGCCCCCGTTGGTCGTCATGCCCGGCACCCTTGCACTGAGTTATGCCGGTGTCACTACCCGCAACCATGATTGGTGAAATATGCGGACAGGGAAGTGCACGCTCCGTGACGAAGTGGTATGGCGCACTTTTTGTCCTATTCATCCCCCGGGTCCCGCATACTGATACGACGTCCCGCACGGGGAGCGGCTCGGCTAGCATGCTTCGCATCATGCGTTTCGGGCTGCTTCTTCTTAGCTGCCGCGGCGAGGGCCTGTAGTCCAGGTCGACTCCCTCCCCGCGGAGCTTGGCGTTGCGTCGTCGGCCGTCCTTCCGGACACCCTGAGGAGCCCGAGTCATCATGGCGAACCGCCAGCAGCCCAGCACCATGCCGATCCACAAGTACGGCCAGTACGAGCAGGTCGACATCCCCGACCGCACCTGGCCCGAGAAGCGGATCACCCAGGCCCCCCGTTGGCTGTCGACCGACCTGCGTGACGGCAACCAGGCCCTGATCGACCCGATGTCGCCCGAGCGCAAGCGCCGGATGTTCGACCAGCTGGTCAAGATGGGCTACAAGGAGATCGAGGTCGGCTTCCCCGCCTCCGGCCAGACGGACTTCGATTTCGTACGGTCGATCATCGAGGAGCCCGGGGCCATCCCCGACGACGTCACCATCTCCGTACTGACCCAGGCCCGCGAGGACCTGATCGAGCGGACCGTCGAGTCGCTGAAGGGCGCCAGGCGCGCCAACGTCCACCTGTACAACGCCACCGCGCCGGTCTTCCGCCGGGTGGTGTTCCGCGGCTCCAAGGACCAGATCAAGCAGATCGCCGTCGACGGCACCCGCCTGGTGATGGAGTACGCCGAGAAGCTGCTGGGCCCGGAGACCGAGTTCGGCTACCAGTACAGCCCGGAGATCTTCACCGACACGGAGCTGGACTTCGCGCTGGAGGTCTGCGAGGCGGTCATGGACGTCTGGCAGCCGGGTCCCGGCCGCGAGATCATCCTGAACCTGCCGGCGACGGTCGAGCGTTCCACGCCCTCCACCCACGCCGACCGCTTCGAGTGGATGGGCCGCAACCTGTCCCGCCGCGAGCACGTCTGTCTGTCGATCCACCCGCACAACGACCGCGGCACCGCCGTCGCCGCCGCCGAGCTGGCGCTGATGGCCGGCGCCGACCGCGTCGAGGGCTGTCTGTTCGGGCAGGGCGAGCGCACCGGCAACGTCGACCTGGTCACCCTGGGCATGAACCTGTTCTCGCAGGGCGTCGACCCGCAGATCGACTTCTCCGACATCGACGAGATCCGTCGTACGTGGGAGTACTGCAACCAGATGGAGGTCCACCCGCGCCACCCGTACGTGGGCGACCTGGTCTACACGTCCTTCTCCGGCTCCCACCAGGACGCCATCAAGAAGGGCTTCGACGCGATGGAGGCCGACGCGGCCGCCAAGGGCGTCACGGTCGACGACATCGAGTGGGCGGTCCCGTACCTGCCGATCGACCCGAAGGACGTCGGCCGCTCCTACGAGGCCGTCATCCGTGTCAACTCGCAGTCCGGCAAGGGCGGAATCGCGTACGTCCTGAAGAACGACCACAAGCTGGACCTGCCCCGCCGGATGCAGATCGAGTTCTCGAAGCTCATCCAGGCGAAGACGGACGCCGAGGGTGGCGAGGTCACCGGCGGCGACATCTGGGCGGTCTTCCAGGACGAGTACCTGCCGAACCCCGAGAACCCGTGGGGCCGTATTCAGGTCAAGAACGGCCAGTCGACGACCGACACAGACGGCGTGGACACACTGCGGGTCGAGGCGACGGTCGACGGCCGGGACACCGTCCTGACCGGAACCGGCAACGGCCCGATCTCCGCCTTCTTCGACGCACTGCAGAAGGTGGGCGTGGACGCCCGGCTGCTGGACTACCAGGAGCACACGATGAGCGAGGGCGCCTCCGCGCAGGCCGCTTCCTACATCGAATGCGCGATCGACGACAAGGTCCTGTGGGGGATCGGCATCGACGCGAACACGACTCGTGCGTCGCTGAAGGCGGTTGTCTCGGCGGTCAACCGGGCCGCCCGCTAGCCAGGTCCTCGCCCGTCTGACCGGGCGTTTCGGGGCCCTGATCGCCGTATACGGCGATCAGGGCCCCGTCGATTGTCGGCCATCTGTCGTGGAGGTCACGGAAAGGTCTCGTCCAGGGTGCTGACTACACCTCACCGATGTGGCTAACATCACGGGCACCGCGACGATGTTGCCGCGGTGTTAAGGAGGTGCGACGTGCTGCCAGTACGGGGACGAAACGGCCGAGCCGCCAGGCCTGCGCGCCTCCTGGGTACCCGCACCGCGTGGACACCCGTCGGAGACGGCGAGTTCTTCTGCCCGGGCTGCGGTGGCGACCGCAACTACCAGCGGCTGACCGGCCACCGCCGTTTCATCCTGCTCGGGGTGCCCGTGCTGCCGCGCGGCCAGACCGCGCCGGTCGTCGAATGCGCGGCCTGCCGCCGCCACTTCGGCACGGACATCCTCGACCACCCCACCACCACCCGCTTCTCGGCGATGCTCCGCGACGCCGTCCACACCGTCGCGCTCGCGGTGCTGGCCGCGGGCGGCACCTGTTCCCGTGCGGCACTGGAGGCCGCCGCGAGCACGGTTCGCGCGGCCGGCTTCGACGACTGCACCGAGGAGCAGCTGAACGCGCTCGTCGAGGCGCTGGCCGCGGACACCGGCCGGGTCTACGGCCAGTCCTGCGGCGCCGGACTCGCCATAGAGCTGCACGAGGCTCTGGACCCGTTGGCCCCGCACCTCGCCCCGGTCGGCCGCGAATCGATCCTGCTGCAGGGTGCCCGCATCGCCCTCGCCGACGGCCCGTACACCCCCGCCGAACGCGACGTCCTGTCCACGGTGGGCGCGGCCCTGACCATCTGCTCGGGCGACGTGACCCGGCTGCTGGCGGCGGCGCGTACGCCGTCGTAGCGACCGGCGCGGACAGCCGGGGCGCGTGCGCCGGCATCGAGGGCGCACGACGACGCGGGGGGCACAGACGGGCGGCCTCGCACGGATCTGGCCCGGTGCCGTCCGTGTCCGGGACACTCGGGTCATGAACACGGCGACGGGGGAGTCTGTGGGCGGCGGCAGCCGGGCTGTGCTGGTGGCGGTCGAGGAGTACGGGACGGGGAGTTCCTGGAATCTGGACGGGCCGGTGCGGGACGTGCTGGCCTATCGTGCGTGGCTGCTCGAACAGGGCGTGGCGGCGGACTCGATCAAGGTGCTCGCGTCCCCCCTGCCCGCGAACCGGGCCCTGCTGGAGGCTGCGGGCGTGCACTGGCGGCCCGCCGACCGCGAGCGGGTGCACGAGGTGCTCTTCCGGGAAGTGGCCCCGGCGGCCGACGACTGGCTGTTTGTCGCCTGGGCGGGGCACGGCCTGGTGGACCTGGACGGAAAGCGGCGCCTGGTGTACGCCGACGCGACCACCCCCGATTTGCGCTGCCTGGACCTGGACGGCGCCCTCGCCGCCTTCCGCTCCGACCTCGCCCCGCAGCACACGCGCCAGCTCTGGCTGATCGACGCCTGCCAGAGCTTCACGGACGTGACCACCGTGGGCCACGCCCTGCGCCCCGACCCGGTACCCCGCGGGCGCCTGCGCCAAGCCCTCGGCCAGCACGTGCTGTTCGCCTCCGGGCCTGGCCAGGTCACCACCGGCGTCTTCAGCCCGGCGGCCCTGGAACTGCTGCGCGCCCACCCGGAATGGCGCTACGACAGTGCCCCGCTCGCCGCCGCCCTCCGGGAACGGTTCCGCGCGCAGGGCCCGGCAGCCGCCGTACCGACGACGCTGTGGTCGGAGGGCGGCGGCGCGGAGATCCGCACGCAGGCGGGCCGGGCGGTGGCCCGCCGGCGACTGGAAGTGGCGGATTACGAGCGCCTGCTGGGAGCGTTACAAGCCGTCCCGGCCATGCTGGACCCCGGTCTGCGCGCCGTGGTCATCAGCCATCTGCCCCTCGACATCTCCAGCTCCGTGCCGCGCAACGCGGTGCCGCGAGTCGAGATCCTCAGGCTGATCAGCACATGTGTGGCCTTCCGGAACGGACTGTGGCACCTGTGGAAGGCAGTGTCCCTGGTGGACGCCGGGACGGTGGCGCTCGATGATCTCGAAGCGGTGCTGCAGGACTATCCGGAGTGGTTCACAGCAGAGTGACCGGCCAACAGCCCTACGATCCTGGCCGGTTGACGATGTTTCCGGCGACCGGGGCTTGGGTCATGATGTAAAGGCGGATCGTTCAGGCTCTGGCTGTTCAGGGGGAGGTCTACCGCAGGATGCAGAATCCGGAACCTGCCATCAGGTCGGACCTGCCCGACTTGAACGGCACCTCCCTGGAGGAGCTGCGCACACACGGCGACCTCGACCGGGAGCATGCCAAGGAACGTTTGTTGAAGACCATCGGCAGACCCGCCAGGAGTGCGTCTCCAGGAAGTGGCGGTGGCTGATGGGACGGACTCCGGCGGCCGGAGAGGCAGAGCCGTTGCACGGGCTCACTCCACGGCAGTTCGAGAGTCTGACCCACGGCGAGGGAGACGCGGACGCACTCGCCGAACTCGTCCGGGCCGAGCACAGCCACCGGCTGCTGCTCCTGGACGTGCTGATGGACGCCCTCACGCCGCTGGCCGGTGCGGCGGCCGGACCGCTGCCCGCGCCGCGCCGCGCCTGGGACCTCCTGGCCGCCGCGCAACGCCGGGCGCCCACGGCAGTACGGGAGCTGCTGGACCTGCCCGAGACGGGCCTGTGGGCCGCCCAGCTGCTCAACCGGCTGTGCCGCCCGCGCCCGCACGAGCTGCCCCTGTGGGCCGACGTCGGACATCTGCACTGCCTCGCAGCGACGGCGGCCCTGCGCGCGGGCCTCGACTTCTCCTTCCCGCTGCCCTGCGTCGCGGGCCGCGTCGAGCTGCCCGCCCTCGGCCAGGTCCGGCTGCCCGTCCGCGCGGCCCAGGAAGTCGCCGTGCTCGCGGCCCGCGCCGGCACCGTCACGGTGACCGCCCCGCACGGCCTCGTACGGCTGCCGGACGACCCGTCACGCCCCGCGCCGGGCTGGCTGCCGCTGCACCACGCGGAGTTACGGCTGCCGGGCACCGCCCCGGTCCGCCTCGCCTTCGACGACCTGGGGCCGCACCGCATCGCACCGCGGCCGACCGGAGCGGCCCGGCGACTGGGCCGACGGACCGCCACCCGGCTGACGCGGCTGGTGCAGGGCGGCGCCAGGCTGGTGGCGGAGGCGGATCCGGCCTCCGCCGTGACCCTCACCGCGCTGCTGCGCACCATCCAGCCCATGCCGGCGTACGAGCTGTTCCGGGTCCGCAGCGCGACCAGCGGCCACGGCGTGGGCGGCCTGGCGCTGTCGCTGCCCGAGTCCGAACTGGCCTGCGCGGCGGCCCTCGTCCATGAACTCCAGCACAGCAAACTCGACGCGTTAGCCCATCTCTTCCCGCTGATCGAGGAGGAGCCGGGGCCGGGCCGGCTGTACTACGCGCCCTGGCGCGACGACCCGCGGCCCCTGGCGGGCATGCTCCAGGGCATCTACGCGTTCACCGGCGTTGCCCGCTTCTGGCGTGGCCGGACCCGGCTGCCGGGCGGGGCGCACGACCAGCTCGCCTGGCTCGAATTCTCCCTGTGGCGCGGCCAGTTGGCGCAAGTCGTACCCCGGATCGTGACCGACCCCGAACTCACCGGGGCGGGCCGCAGCCTGCTGGACGGGGTGCACGCCACCGTGTCGGGCTGGACGGCCGAGGCTCCCGGCGAGACCGCCGCCCGCGAGGCCGTACAGCTGGCGGCGCGGCTCGCCGCCGACCACTGTGCGCTGTGGCGGCTGCATCACGTACGGCCCTTTCCCGAGGACGTCGAGGCGCTCGCCGCGGCCTGGTCGGCGGACGACGGGCCCACGCTGCCCGCCCGGCGTCAGGGGGTGCGCGCCTCGCGCCGCCAGTGGCACCTCGACACGCGCGCCGTGCTCGCCCGTATGGCACTGGCGGACCCCGTGGCGCTGGACAAGCTCCGCGACACCGCGGACGAGGACGGCGTGCCCGGCGTCACCGGCGCGGTCCTGGCCGACCTCGTCTGGGCAACGGGCGACCCGGCCACCGCCGAGCACCACTACCGGCTCTCCCTCACCGAGGCCCCGGCCGCACCGGCAGCCTGGGCCGGCCTGAGGCTGACACTGGAGGAGACCGGCCGCGCCCCGTCGGCGCTACGCGCGCTGACCGCCGCACCCGAACTGGTCCGCGCCCTCGCCCGGCACCTGCACGCGCGGGTCGAGAGGCGGGTGGACCCCGTTGAACTCGCGGCGTGGGTGGGCCGTGCGGTGGACACCGGGAAGTGACGGCGGGCTTCCGTGGAGGGAGATCCGCGGAAGCCCGCCTTGGCACCTGTGGATGCGGCTACAGGTACATCGGGTCGATGTCGCAGTTGGCCCGGCGCCACTTCAGCGCGTCGTGGTACGCCGGGTGTGCCTCGCCCAGCTTCTCCTTGATCCCCTCCACGGCTTCCGCGTGCAGCAGTTCTGCCTCCTCGCGGCGGCCCAGGGCACGCAGGTCGATCGCCAGGTTCACCCGCAGGACGAGCGTGGTGGGGTGGGTCTCGCCCAACTTCTCCCGCACCTGCTCCAGGGTCTGTTCGTCCAGTGCGTGGGCGGCGGCCGAGTCGCCCTGCGCGAAGAGGTCGTTGGCCAGGTTGACGGCGGTGGCCAGGGTGTTCGGGTGCGTCTCGCCCAGAGCTTGACGGAACCGGGTGAGCACCGACTCGTTCAGCTTGCGGGCGGCGTCCACCTGGTCCATCTGACGCAGGGTCACGGCGAGGTCGGCCTCCGCGGAGATGGTCTGCGGGTGGTCCTCGCCCAGGGTCTCCTTGTACAGGTCACGGGTGCGCCGGCAGCGGTCCCGCGCCTCCTGGAGTCTGCCGGTCTGCCGCAGGTCGATGGAGTAGTTCAGCGAGATCTGGAGCACGTCGGGCGCCCGCTCGCCGTACCGCTCGGTCAGCGCCGCCAGTGCGATGCTCGTGTTCTTGGCGGCCTCGGCATGCAGACCCGCCTTGCGCTGGGCGACTCCCAGCCGGGCCTTGGAACGGTAGGTCTCCAGATGGGGCTCGCCCAGGAGGGCCTCCGTCTGCTCGGCGTTCTCCGTGCACATGCGCAGGGCCAGCGTGTACTCGCCGAGCTCCTGCTGGTCCAGCGCCACAGACGCCTGCGAGATCAGCGCCTGGGTGCTGTCGGCTCCGAACATCTCCGTCCTGAGGCGCCAGACGTTGTCGTCCAGCTCCAGGGCCCGCCGGTAGTCCCCGTGCACCCGTAGGCACACGGCCAGGTTGAAGGCGTGCGTGATCGTGGTGGGGTCGTCGTCCCCGAAGGCCCGCACGGCGTGCTGGTACACGTCCTCGTCGTATTCCAGCGCACCCCGGAAGTCGCCGCTGACCCTGCGGTCGCTGGCGACAAGACCCTTGACCACGAGGTAGGGCTCCTCGGTCCCCGGCCCGGCCGGGTCCAGCGTGGCGAGCATGCGCTCGTCGAGGTCGGCGGCCTCGGGGTAGCGGCCCACCCGCCACAGCACCCAGCGCAGGCGCTGGCCGAGGGCCAGGGTCGCCGGGTCGTCCTCGCCGAACTTCTCGCACCACTGAGGTTGAACTCGTAGTGGCGGGGGAGGAACTGACGTTTCGTGATCGTTGCGGTATGCCGGAGTCATGAGGTATGCGCAGGGAGGCGGGCTG
>NZ_JBFBBE010000179.1:0-14015 GCF_040682555.1 Streptomyces sp. NPDC051172 | reverse complement strand
ATCCGTATCCGCTCCGGGAAGCCATCCCCCACCACATGATCACGAGCCACAAGCCCCGGATCCTAAAGGATCACCCGGCAAGGAAGCGACGTTGGTCCGCCACGCCGGTCAACACGGTGGTCGCGCCGGCGCGGCGGCGTTGCGGGCACTGTCCCGATAAGGGCAGCAGTACACGGTGTCGTACCGCCCGAGAGATCCTCTCTTCGGCGGAAGAAGCGAATGGACGGCCGGGAGCGACCGGGTCAGGCGTTGGCTCCGCGCCAGGCCAGCGCGCCCCCGTCGACGAGCCAGTCCACCCCGTTGACGAAGCAGGCCTGTTCACTGGCGAGGAAGCACAGCGCGTGAGCGATTTCGTCGGGTCGGCCGATCCGGGGGATGAGATGGGTGGCGGTCATGGAGCGCCGTGCCGCGTCCTGGTCCTCGGCCGCGGCGAGGTAGTCGGCGACCATGTCGGTTTCGGTAGCGCCCGGGCAGACGCAGTTGGCGCGGATGCCGTACCGGGCCAACTCGACCGCGAGGTTCTTGGTCAGCAGCTTCAGGCCGCCCTTGCTCGCCCCGTAGGCCAGCGAACCCGGGAAGCCGAGCAGCGAGCCGGTGGAACCGGTGTTGATGATGGAGGGATTGCGCTCACTCCGCCTGAGGAAGGGGACCGCAAACTTCGAGCAGAGCCAGGGACCGCGGAGGTTCACGGCGAGCACGCGGTCCCAGACGTCGATGTCGAGTTCCTCGATGGACAGTGTGCTGGTCAGCGCACTCTCGTGCACCCCGGCGTTGTTGAGCAGGACGTCGATGCCCCCGAAGGTGTCGGCGGCCGAGGCCATCAAGTCCATCACCTGGTCGGCCTCCGTCACGTCGCATGCGACGAAGGCCGCGCTGCCCCCGTTCGCCGCGATCTTGGCGACGACCTCGGCACCGGCGTCCGCATTCGTTCCCGACACCACAACATTGGCTCCGTAGCTTGCAGCCAGTTCCGAGGTGGTGGCGCCGATCCCCCTGGTACCGCCGGTGATGACGAAGGTCATGCCGGTGAAATCGTGCGTGATGCCGTTGTTCATCGAGCCCGTCTTTCTGGTGGTGGTCCGGTCGGGCTCAGTGTGGGCCAAGAGTTCTCGCGCATTCGAGTCCCCATTCATGGGCGTCATCCCCACGCGACGCGTCCCCGAAAAGGGGCGCCGAAATGACCAGGTCCAGTACGGGGCGGTGTTCCGCCTCGCCCACGCCCAAAAGCGAACCGACGGTCCGCACCGGACCGGTGAACTCCGCGTAGCGGGCGCCGCCGAAGACGGTGCTGCCCTCCACCGAATCCAGGCCGAGCATCAAACGCACCGTGGTCGAATTTCCGGCACCGTTCGACCCGAGGAACCCGGTGACAACCCCCGGGCGGACGGTGAAGGACAGATTTTCCCACGGCGAGCGTGCCCCCTATTATTTTCGCTGTACGCGAATCATGCCCTTTCCCTCATTCGGTTCTGACGCTTGTGCGATCGGTCTTCACAATCCGCCACATCCGCGGGGCGGCACGTCCGGCGATCAGGCGGTCCAGTACGACTTTCAGGCAGCGCGGGACAGCCCTGAAATAGGACGTGGTCAGAGGGGCCTGCGCTCGGCGACGATACAGGCGTTCGCACGGAACGACGTGCAAGACGACCGGCGCATCGTCGACCGACAAGGAGCCCATGGATGAACGCACTGGCCTTGCAGCAGCCCGCGAAGCTCGTCTGGCCAGCAGTAACGGAGGCCATGTCGCCCTGGCCAGAGGAACTGCAGCAGTCGTTCTCGCCCGCGTATGAACCCTGGCTACCCTCATCAGGCCTCTTGGCATCGATCATTCGTCTAGGCTGCCGCGATGACTGATGAGCAGGAGCAGGTGCAGCCGTCGGGAGTGTGGGCCACGGCGGTGGCGGTGGCCAGGGTGCGGGCGTTGGAGACCGAGCGGGAGGACGCGTTGTTCCGCGACCCACTGGCACAGGCCTTCGCCTCCGCCGGCGGCTTGTCGCCCTCCTCGCTGCCGCTGCCCGATGACGAGGCAGCGCGACGCCGCTGGCTGGGCGTGGCGTTCTCCATCGTGATCAGGACGAAGTTCCTCGACGACCTGTTGCAGCAGGCCTCCGCGTCCGGGGTCCGGCAGGTCGTGCTACTCGGCGCCGGCATGGACAGCCGGGCCTTCCGGATGGACTGGCCCGAGGGCACCCGACTGTTCGAGGTCGACACCGCCGCGCCACTGGACTTCAAGGCTTCGGTGCTGCGCCAGGAGCGGGCCGTCGCGCGCTGCGAGCGGATCACCGTCGCGGTGGATCTGCGTGAGGACTGGCCAGGCGCGCTGGCCGCCGCAGGGCACGACCCGGCGGTGCCGACCGTGTGGATCGCCGAAGGTCTGCTGATCTATCTGCCCGAGGACGCGGTGGAGCTGCTGCTGGCCCGGATCGGCGCGCAGTCGGCGACAGGCAGTCGGATGGGGCTGACGTTGGGCTCGCGCGGCGTGCTCGAGCGCTTCCGCGCGGACGCCGTGCCGGGATCGGTGGCGTCCATGTGGGTCTCGGAGATGCCTGACGACCCGGTGGGCTGGCTGGCCGAGCACGGCTGGGAGGCCGAGAGCCACACCCTGCGCGAGCGCGCTGCCGCCTACGGCCGCCCGATGAGCACCCCGCCGCAGCGCGAGGAGCAGCCCGGCGGACTGATCGCGGCGGTCCGCCGGTAGCGCGCCTCCTCCCGGTTCCCCACCCAGGACATAAGCACCTGACCGGCGTCAGTTCTCACCGACACCTTCCGACCCTGCGATCATCAAGTGCTGCCCGGACTCGGTGATAAACGGTGTCGCACGACAGTTACGAAGCCAACCAAGTCGTCCGCGAGCTGCAGACACTCCTCGCCCTCTGGGCCGGCACCTGCCACCACGACATTGAACCGCCCCGATACGAACCTGACCAAGCCCTAGCTAGTAGTGAGCTGGTCCGGAGATGCGTGAGCAATAGCGGCAGATGCGGTCGATGATCTGGTCGGCGGTCTTGGTCCACAGGAAGTCCTTCATGACTACGCTCAGAGGAGGTATCGCTGCTGGACAAGCCGGATGTGCACTTCAGCCGCGCTCCGTTCGGCAAGCTGCACGTCCGATTCGGCAAAGAGGCTCACGCCTCCGGACCGAGGCCGCGCTGGGTGCCCCATGCTCGACGGCGTGGACCTGGTGCTGCGCTGTTTCCTGGAGGACGCGTGCGAGGCGCAATCGTCGTGCTCATCCAGGCGCATCGACCTGTTCCTGCGTCCCGGTGACCCTGCCGTCGGCGTTCTTGGTGAAGCGGACGACCAGGACATGTTTGCGATCGGCTGGCGCGGTCACCGAAAACGGCTGACCGTCGTTCACGGCGGGTGCCCGGAACACCACCCGAGAACTGAAGGCCGAGTTGAGGGGGATGCAGCTTGACGCGGAGTTGTAGTGCAAAGGGTCGCCGTCATGACCGGTGGCCCTCAGTTCGCCGTTCGCCTTCTGGCGGTCAGGGTGGGACAAAGTCCCCATGTTCAGAGTGACCCACTCGTGCACTGGCACGTCCGAGCAGACGGCGACAACAGCTTCCGGGTGAAGATCCGGATCGCCGTTGTTGTTGAGGACGCGCGCCGCCACCAGGGCCATGCCCCCCAACACGGCGACCCCGACAGTGGTGGCAGCGAACGCGAACCAGCGCGTGCGAGCGACTGGGAACATGAACTCTCCCGGTGTAGAGCAGACGGTGGCGAACCACCTTGCCCGCGTGGTTGACCGCCGCCGCATGGTGGCTCCCCTCGGCCTCGTGCCGGGTCACCAGCCGGCTGGCGCTGCCGTCCCACAACCGCCCCCGGCTCACGGGCGCCTCGCGCTGAAGCCGGCATGGCGCCGGTGTCGGGTCGAAGGGCCGCCGGGCGCCCGAGGCATCGGGAAGGACGGAATGGCTCTGTCATCGGGAATCGTGACCCACCGGCAGATTGGCGCACCGAAGTGCTCGGAGCGCCAACTGGCTGTCGGACGGACACGGTTCGCGCGCCAGGAAACATAGCCCGACAGGCAGCCTGACATCCGGCACGTCCCCGTTCGGGGATCTGGGCCTCCACCCGGGGTACGGCCGTACGGTGCTGCCGTCTCGACGCGCCGAAGGCGCACGCGTGCGAGCCCTCTTCCGACGCCCTCTCTTCGCCACACATCCCCGCTACATGCCTGCATCCGGTCGAACCGCGTTGACACCGCAGCGAAGCTGAACAGGCGACTTCGACAAACGCTGTGGTCCAAAACACCCACAGAGGTGGTGGATCAAGCACTGGTGAGGGCTGCTGAAGCACTGACTGACCGTGATTGCCAAGCGCAGGGAGTCACCTCGTGAACAGCATGACCGACATATCTATGGCGGGTGTGGACGTCGCCACCGAGCCTTACGTCCATGGGTACTCGGCTGAGGAGAGTTTCCGCCTTGTCCGCCAAGCCGATGCGCTGCGTGACCTGATACATGGCGGAACGCACTATCCGGCAGGCAGTCGTGTGCTGGAGGCAGGCTGCGGGGTCGGCGCGC
The DNA here is from genome assembly GCF_040682555.1 of Streptomyces sp. NPDC051172. NCBI lineage: Bacteria > Bacillati > Actinomycetota > Actinomycetes > Kitasatosporales > Streptomycetaceae > Streptomyces > Streptomyces sp. NPDC051172. The sequence goes on along the minus strand of NZ_JBFBBE010000179.1, from coordinate 9,483 downwards.
AGACCGTGCACCTGGCGTCTCGGAATCCCGGTGCCGTGATCACCTCCATCGACGTGCATCCAGAGTCGGTAGCACAAGCGCGGGACCGGGTACGCGACGCGGGCCTGACCAACGTCACGGTGCAGATCGCCGATGCGACAGACCTGCCGTTCGACGCGGGGTCATTCGATCACGTTTTCGTGTGCTTCGTGCTGGAACACGTGAGTGACCCCGTCGGCCTGCTGCGGGAACTAGACAGGGTGCTCGCGCCCGGTGGCACGCTCACGGTCTTTGAGCCGGACGCCGCCGCGATCTTCTTCCACCCCTCCAGCGCCGCCGCCGAGCGCGTTGTCGAGTGCTTCGTGGAACTGCAGCGCCGCTCCGGCGGTAACCCGGCAATGGGCCGCCAGTTGCTGCCCCTCCTGGAGAGTGCCGGATACAGGGACGTAAAGGTGGAGCCGTGCCCGGCCTACGCGGACGGAAATACGGGGCTGGTCGATGCCTACCGTGGCGGGTTCCTGGCCATGATCGGTGCAGTGGGGCCGAGAGTGGTCGAACTCGGGCTCATGAGCCGCGGAGACTGGGATCGGGGGACGGAGGAGCTTTCTCGTATCGCGGACAGCGGCGGAGTGCTCTACTTTCCGTTCTTCAAGGCCGTGGCGTTCAACTCCTTGTGTCAGGTGTCCACTCCCCTGACCCGGGTGCCCCCGCAGGTCCGTTCCGTGGGTTCTTCGGGGGTGGATGCGCTGGTGGCGTCCGCCTCTGCGGAGCCGTTTGATGTGGCGGTTGATCTTCCGCTGCGGGTGTGGTTGTTCTCGGTGGGCGTGCGGGAGCATGCGCTGCTGCTGGTGCTGCACCACATCGCCGGTGATGGCTCGTCTTTGGCGCCGCTCGCGCGGGATGTTGCCGTGGCCTATCAGGCGCGGCTGGCTGGGGAGGTTCCTGGCTGGGAGCCGCTGCCGGTGCAGTACGCCGACTACACCTTGTCGCAGCGTGACTTCCTGGGCGACGCGGACGACCCGGACAGCATCATCTCGACTCAGCTGGGGTACTGGCGGAAGGCTCTGGCGGGTCTGCCGGAGGAGCTTGAGCTGCCGGTGGACCGTTCACGGCCAGCGGTGAGCAGTGGACGCGTCTCCAGTGTGGATTTCGTGATCGAGCCTGCGCTGACCGCGCAGCTGCGCGTGCTCGCCCAGGAGACGCGGGCGAGTTTGTTCATGGTGCTGCAGGCCGGACTGGCCATGCTGTTCACCCGGCTGGGTGCGGGGACAGACATCCCGATCGGCACGCCGTTTGCGGGCCGGCTGGATGAGAAGCTGAACACTCTGGTGGGTTTCTTCGTCAACACGCTGGTGTTGCGGACGGACACCTCCGGCAACCCGGACTTCCTCGAGTTGGTGGCCCGCGTGCGTGAGACGAGTCTGGCTGCCTACGCTCATCAGGATGTTCCTTTTGAGCGGTTGGTGGAGGAACTCAATCCGGCTCGGTCGATGGGCCGTCATCCGTTGTTCCAGACGATGCTGGCGCTGCAGGACACTCCCGAGGTGAGTCTGGAGCTGGGTGAGCTGCGGCTGGTCGAGGAGTCCTGCCATTCGGTGACGTCGAAGTTCGATCTGTTCTTCAATCTGGAGGAGCGGCCGGCCGGCGAGATCGTTGGAGTCCTGGAGTACAGCACCGACCTGTTCGACCGGGAGAGTGTGAGAACGCTCGCCGAGCGTTTTGTGCGACTGCTGGCGGCGGTGTCCGGGCAGCCGTTGCGGCCGATCGGCGAGGTGGAACTGCTCGGTGAGGGTGAACGGCGCCGGCTGCTGGAGGAGTGGAACGACACCCGCAGTGCGGTTCCGGACATGCACGCGGCCGAGCTGTTCGAAGCTCAGGTCCGCCGCACGCCCGATGCCGACGCGGTCGTGTTCGGGGACGAGGTGTGGTCGTATGCCCGGCTGAACGCGTGGGCGAACCGTCTCGCCCGAGCCCTGGTCGCCAGGGGCGCCGGCCCGGAGAGTGTCATCGCGATGGCGTTGCCCCGCTCGGCGCGGATGGTGGGTGTGCTGCTGGGGGTTTTGAAGGCGGGTGCGGCCTACCTGCCGCTGGATCTCGGGTATCCCTCCGATCGGCTGCGGTTGATGCTCGACGATGCCCGGCCGCTGCTGATCGTCACCGACACCGACACCGACACCGCCGACGAGTACTCCTTCGACCGTAATGTCCTCCTCATCGACGGGCATCCCCTTGATGATTATTCGGGTGAGGACCTCGGGGACGGTGACCGTCTCGGCTCTCCTTCTCCACAGCATCCGGCCTACGTCGTCTACACCTCGGGCTCGACGGGACGCCCCAAGGCCGTCGTCATGCCCCACCAGGGCCTGACCAACCTCCTCACCTGGCACACGACTACCTTCCCCGCCACACCCCTCCGACGCACCGGTCAACTCACCGCCATCGGCTTCGACTTCTCACTCGAAGAAATGCTGGCTCCCCTCGTCGCTGGCGGTGCACTCGTGGTTCCGTCCGAGGACACCCGGCGCGACCTCGGAGAGCTGGTCCAGTGGATCGACCGTCACGGGGTCAGTGAGATCTTCGCCCCGACCCTGGTGATCGAGTCGCTCCTGGAAGCGGCCGAAGCCAGGGGATGCGCCCTCACCTCACTCACCGACATCTTCCAGGGCGGTGAGGCGCTCATCGTCAGCGAGCGGCTGCGCGCGTTCTGCGCAGCCGTCGCGGGGCGACGCCTGCACAACATCTACGGCCCGGCCGAAACGCCTACGGTCACCTCGTCCTCCCTCCACGGAGATCCCGGAGCCTGGCCCGTAGTGGCACCCATCGGCCGGTCGACAGCGAATGCCAGGGTGTATGTGCTGGACGGTGAGTTGCGTCCGGTACCTGCAGGGGTGGTCGGTGAGCTGTATCTCGCGGGGGCCGGTGTGGCCCGGGGCTACCACGAGCGACCGGCTCTGACGGCCGAGCGTTTCGTGCCCGACCCCTTCACCCCCGGCGGCGGGCGTATGTACCGCACCGGTGACCTGGCACGCTGGACGGCCGGAGGCGAACTCCTCTTCGCCGGCCGCGCCGACCGCCAGGTCAAGATCCGGGGCTTCCGCATCGAACCCGGCGAGGTCGAGGCCGCCCTGCAGCGACACCCCCACATCTCCCAGGCCGCGGTCGTTCCGCACACCGGCCCGGTCGGCAAGACCCTCGCCGCCTACCTAGTCCCGGAACCCGGCATCACCATCGACACCGGCCAGCTCCGCCACCACCTCACCGGCAGCCTGCCCGACTTCATGATCCCGTCGTCCTACACGGTGATCGACACGCTGCCCATGACCCCCAACGGCAAGCTCGACACCCGGGCCCTGCCCGAACCCGAACACCACACCGGTGTGGAGTTCGTGGCGCCTCGCACAGAGACCGAGGCGCGGCTGGCCGCGGTGTGGGCGAAGGTCCTGGGCCGGGAGGAAGTCGGTGTGCACGATGACTTCTTCCTGCTCGGCGGGCACTCCCTGCTGGCCATCACCCTGATCGCCGAGATACGCGAGGTCTTCGAAGTGGACCTGCCGCTGCGGTTGATGTTCGAGAATCCCACGGCCGCTGCGGTGGCCGCCGAGATCGATGCCCGTACCGCGCCCACCGGCGCGGACGCAGCCGAAGACTTCGACGATCTGGACGCCCTTGCCGACGAGGTGGCGCGGCTTGCGGCACTGCCCCAGCCCGAAGACCGGTGACGTCCTGCCCTTCGCACCGCACAACCCGTGAGTCAACGAGAGGTATGACGACGCATGTTCAGTGATGAGCCGGACGATGCACGTATGTACACCGTCGTGGTCAACCATGAGGAGCAGTACTCGATCTGGCCGGAGAGCATGGATGTTCCCGATGGATGGCGCCCGGAGGGCACGGCCGGAAGCAAGGTGGAGTGCCTGGAGCACATTGAGCAGGTGTGGACGGACATGCGTCCGCTGAGCCTCCGTCGGTGGGTGGAGGGCCAAGCCGACGTGAGCGGAGAGCGCGTGTGAAGACGTACTGCAAGGACCATCGGCTGGGCGAGTTGCGTATCTTCCGCGAGTGGGATCAGCTCTGCCGTGGTGCCGAGGCTGGCATGGTGGATGACGCCCTCGTCTACGTGTGGGACGACCTCGCTGTGGTGCGGACGCCCGTCCTGCCGGATGAGGGCCTGCGGGACGGCGGTCCCCCTCCAGGCGCTCTTCGGCGAGGATGCGGCAGAGGCCGCCACGGTGGCCGGTCTCGGGCGGGCGCTGCGCGGCCGCGCCTCGTTCGGTGCTGCCCAGGACCGGCTGCTGTGCCTCCAGCGGAACGGCGAATTGACGGCGGTCGTCCTGGTCCACCCGGGCGGCGGCGAAGTCCTCGTCTACCGGCGGCTCGCCCGTGGACTGGGGCTGCGCCAGCCGGTGTACGCCTTCCAGCACCCGCCGGTGAGCACCGGACCGGAACTCCACTCCGACGTGCTAGGCCTGGCCGACACCTACCGCGCGACCTTGCTGGAGCGTCTCCCACAAGGCCCCTACCTAGGCGGACTGGCCGGGCCGGACCGTGACGAGGCTCTTGTCGCGTGGCGGAGCCTCACCGACGTGGTGTTCCACCACGTCGCCACCGGCGACCACTTCTCGATGATGCGCGAACTACAGGTCGACGGCATCAGCGCGCCGCTGTGAGCAGGTCCTGGCGAACACTGACCTGACCGATCTCTGCCGTGCCCCAAGAGGGCTGCATGCTGCCCGCCCGACCATGCGAAGGATGAAAGTGGACACTCTGGTCCTGACACAACGGCATGTGGGAAAGATAGTCGACCTCTGCGGTCGTGACCGCTTCATGGAACTCGTCATCGACCGGCTACACCTGGCCCTGGCCGAACCGGACCACGGCGTCGCGCCCGCGCGGGACGGCTTCACCCGCTGCCCCGGAGGCACCGGGGTGATCGAGTGGATGCCGTATCACGTGCCTGCCGGCTCCATGACTCTGAAGACGGTGTCGTACACCCCCACTAACCCGGTGAGCCGTCACCAACTGCCCACCATCAACGGAACGCTGACACGCTTCGACGACGAGACCGGCCGACTGGTAGCGGTGTGCGACGCGGGACTGCTCACCGCGGTGCGCACCGGTGCGGCCTCCGCCGTGGCCAGCCGGCTGCTGGCCCGGCCGGAGAGCGGGGTGCTGGGGCTGGTGGGCGCGGGCGCACAGGCCGTGACCCAGGCCCATGCGCTGAGCCGGGTGTTCCCCATTGAGGAGATCCTGGTCCACGATGCCGAGCCGAGCCACGCGGACTCATTCGCGGAGCGGGTGGGCTTCCTGAACCTCACGGTGCGCCGGGCCGCTCTCGCGGAGCTGGTCTCGGCATCGGACATCATCTGCACCGCCACTACGGTCGGTGTCGGCCAGGGACCTGTGCTGCCCGCCGAGGGACTCAGGGGCCACGTACACATCAACGCCGTCGGTGCCGACCTCGTCGGCAAGACCGAACTCCCGCTCTCACTGCTGCGCTCGGCTCTGGTTGTGCCCGACCACATGGATCAGGCCCGGCACGAGGGAGAGTGCCAGAGTCTCACCGAGGACGATATCGGACCCCAGCTGTCGGCCGTGTGCCGCGAATCCGGCGACTGGACGTCCTACCGGGACAGCATGACGGTGTTCGATTCCACCGGCTACGCGATCGAGGACCACGTGGCCTTGGACGTCCTGATCGAACTGGCCGAGGAGACGGGCGCCGGCGAGCGCCTGCTGATCGAACACCTCCCGGTCGATGCCTTGAACCCTTATGCGTTCGCCGGCTGAGCGCCCGGTCGGCCCCTGCGTTCCGGTGCGGGTGTCGCTATGACGGCGGCATGTGTACTGGAACGGCTGGCCGGGTGGGTGCCGCCGCTACGGGTGACCAACGACCAGCTGCCCGAGTCCTGGGGTGTCACCGACGCCTGGGTTCGTTCCCGCACCGGTATCGCCGGCCGGCATCGGGTGGAGCCGGGCACCGCGACCTCGGACATCGCCGTGGAGGTGGCCGAACGGGTTCTGGCCGGAGACCGCTCTGTCGACACGGTGGTATTGGCGGCCTCGACCCCCGATCATCCGCTGCCCGCCACGGCACCTGGGCTCGCTGCCCGGCTCGGCCTCGGCACGGTCGCGGCATTCAGCGTCTCCGCCGTGTGCAGTGGCTTCGTCTACGCGCTCGCGACTGCCGTCGGGCTGCTCCCGGGACAAGTCCGGCAATGTCTGGTGGCTGTCGGTGCTCACCTTGGGCAACGCCTGGCACAACCTTCCCACGCGGACACCACGTGCGCCCGGCACGGAGTGCGCAGGGGGCAGGCCGACATCAGCGCACGGGTCATTCGCTGGCGCGAGCTGGCGGGCTGGGCCTGGGATGTCCGCTGGCCAGACGAGACCAGGCTCAACCGCCGGATCAGCGAGACCGCTGCCGACGCCTGAACACCCCCTGTCATGGATGGAGAATGCAGTGGAACACGCATGCCCCGACTCCCCGATCGCTGCTCAGGTCGACGAGACCTTCGCTGCCGTGCAGGTGGCGGGACCGGGCGCACGATGCGCACTCCAGAAACTGGCGGCCGGCATGTGCGGGGCGGTCCGGTGGCCCGGTCTGTTGAGCCGGCATCTTGCTGAGATCGCTGCTCGGGTCACGCAACCGTCCTTCGAGACCTACGACGAGGAGCGGCTCGTCCCTCCCATCCTCAAGTTCGGCCCTGCGGTCCACGATTACTACGTGAACGGCAAGCTGTACGAGGAATACTGGAAGAAGGCCGAGACGGCACGCGCCGCCTGGCGTCACCACTTCGGTGAGCTCGATCCGATGAAGACGGTCGTGGACTCGCTGGCCGATGAACTGGGCATACCGGTGCGGCCTGCGATGATCGACGGAAAGCCGCTCTATGTCGGAATCTTGCGGGAGTTCCCCCACGGATCAAAGATCCACTACGACGAGATCGTACGGGAGTTCCCCGGCCACTTGGATGAGGAACCCATCGTTCAGCTCGCCTTCAACTGCCATGTCACCGTCGCCGATGAGGGTGGAGAACTGACGGTGTGGAAGCACCGGTGGGTGCCGGGTGACGATTCACGCAAGGACGGTTACGGCTGGCTGCCGGACGTCGTCGCCCACGTTCCCTCCGTCACGGTGCGGGCGGAGGCCGGAGAAGGGGTGTTCTTCGACTGCCGTAACCTCCACCAAGTAGCCCAACCCCGCGGATCACGCCGCATCACCCTGTCCGCCTTTATGGGGTTCACCCTGGATGGGAATCTGATTCTGTGGTCCTGACCCTTGGTGCTGGTACGCCTCCCTGGCCCCGCCTCTGCCTGATCAAGTCGCCCGCTCTGGACGGCGTGACCGGATTTTCGCTGGTGGAGCGATTGCGGCTGCTGCCCGATCCGCGTCGCCGCCGAGGCATGCGTCACCCGTTCGTGGCGGTGCTCCTGATCGCCCCCTTCGCGGTGGTCGCCGATCGTGTGGGGCTGACCCGTGCCCTGGCCGCCGCACTTCCGCGGGGTGCCGGACCTGGGTGGCGGGACCGGGGCGTGGCGCTGGTCCCGCTGGCCTGCGCGATCGCTCTCGGCGCGACAAACGTTCTGGGAGCCGAGCAACTGCAGTACCAGTGGCGTGCGTTGTTCCCGAAGCCGGTTTCGGACAGCACGCTGCGACGCGCCCTGGAGGCGATCGACGCCCCGGTGGCGGCGCGCGTGGAGCGGGTCCGCGCCGTGATACGCCGGGTGGTGTGGACCTGGCCGGCACTGCGGCCCGGCGGCTTTGCCTGGATATCGGTGTGCGGCCGGGAACTGTCCGGCTGGTACGTCCCTGGCCTCGATGCCACCGTCGTGACCTGCACCAGCCGGAAAGAAGGGGCGGCGGGCACGTTCAAGGGCACCTGGCGGCATCACCCGCCCGGGGCGTGGGTGGCCAACACCCGTGAGTGCGCGGCCATGCAGCTGCGGCCCGGCAACGCGGCCGCCAACGACGCCGCCGACCACAAGACGGTTCTGGCCGCCGCCCTGCGACAGCTCCCGCTGCCGCTGTGGCCCAAGCTGCTGGTACGGATCAACGGCGCGGCCTTCAGCCACGACATCCTCGACCACCTCCAGGCCCTGACCACGAGCCGCAGGCGGGTGCGCCGGGCACCGGCCGGGCGATCCACACCATGGACCAACAGGCCATCGCCAGGCTGCCGGAACAGGTGTGGACGGACGCTCTGCGGCAGGACGGCGGGTCCACGAGATCAAAGGACCCGACGGTGACATGGTCACCCACCAGGTCGCCGAGCTCACCGGTCTGCGTGACCTGACCGGCTGGCCGGCGGGTGTGCAGCTGGCCGTGCGCCGGGTCAAACCCTCCCGGCGCGACCCGAAGAAGCTGACCGCGTTCGAGCGGCGCACCGGGTGGCGCTACCAGATCGTCGCCACGAACATCCCCTCCCACCAGGGCCTTTCCGGTGTTCCCGGCTCCGGGCAGGTGTGGTTCGTCGACGCCCCCTACCCGGACACGCCGAGGTCGAGGACCGCGTCAAGGCGATCAAGCGGATCGGGCTGGGGCTGCTGCCCTCGAAATCCTGGCAGCTGAACGCCGCCTGGGTCCTGGCCGCCACCATCGCCTGCGACCTCGACGCCTGGACGCGGCTCCTCCTCCTGCACGACGCACCCGAACTCGCCGCCGCCGAGCCGGAAACGATCCGCAGGAAGCTCAACCACCTGCCCGCCCGCCTCACCTCCCACGCCCGCCGCCGCACCCTCCACCTCGACCGATCATGGCCATGCTCGTCGGCGTTCACCACCGCCTGGCAACAGACCACCCAACTCCCCGCCCTCACCTGACGGCCGGCCACCACCCCGACAAGGACCAGGAAGGAACAGACCAGCGGGACTCCGGCCCCGTGGAAGCCGGCGCAGCCCCAGCGTCACACGAAGGCCAGCCCCGACACGACACGGGACACATCAGGCAGCCAGCCACCCACAACACCACCGGCCAGCCCCGGAAGAATCGAGGTCAAACCGGGCAGTTACCCGCCGCCCGAGATCGACGAACTACAGCGAACACGCCAATCTACGACTGAAGGGGCTGACTCATGACCACCTACCTCGTCCGCCCCCGCTTACTCGGCCTATCAGCCTGAACTGACGGCCTTCCGGCATACGACGACCCGGCCGCCGGATTCACCGGATAACCACCCCCTCCAGAGAGACCACTCACCCGGGAATCCGGCCGCTGCACTTCAGGAACCTCCCCGGCAGGCAAACTCACATCAGACAAATACGCACCCGCAGAGACAGGGGCAGCGGCAGTGATCGACATCCCTTCCATTCCCTGAGACACCGCAGCAACCTGACTGGTGGTCCCCCGCCCCGGATCGTAACTGTACATACTCGCCGGATTCTGCGGATACCGCTGCCCACCCACGGCAGATTGTGACTGCTCAGCAGGTCGTGTGACCTGCCGCTGATCGGATCGTTGGTCTGTTCGTGGGCCTGTCGAAGCGTCGTCCGTCGTACGACGATCTC